>NZ_CBFIIF010000005.1:0-145649 GCF_965662665.1 Congregibacter sp.
ACCCGGCTATATGGGCGCTCATCGTCAACCACTTCTGCGCAAACTGGACGCTGTACTTGTTCCTGGCCTGGCTACCAAGCTACTTCCGGGACGTACAAGGTTTGTCCATCGCCGGATCTGGCTTGTTTGCGATCGGTCCCTGGGTTTGCCAGTTCGTGGGCGGAAACTTATCGGCCTATGTGGCAGATCGCTGGATCGCCGGCGGCGTGAGCGTAACCTTTGTACGTAAATTCATGCAGTGCTGCGGGCTAATCGGTGGTGCGGGCATGTTGCTTCTGGCATCTCAGGCGACGACGCCCGGGATGGCTTTGTTCTCGCTTTGCGCGGCCTTTGGTATTTCATCCATGGCCTGGGCCGGCTTTGCCTGCAATCATCTGGACGTCGCTCCACGTCACGCTGATGTACTTTTCAGCATCACCAATATTGGCGGCACGCTACCCGGTATTATTGGTGTGGCGCTCACAGGTATGCTCGTAGACCTAACCGGTGGATACACCGCTACCTTTATCGTTGCAGCCAGCATTAATGTTTTTGGTGCGATTGTCTGGCTACTCTTCGCAACGGGCGAACCCATCGTGGGCGATATCGAAAGAGCGTGACCCATAAAAAACCACTCTCAGTACATACCTACTACCAACAGAAGAACGCATGAGGCTCCACGATGACTGTATCGCTGTATGAACTAACCGTAGAAAGTTACCTGCAGACGCTGGGTGGCGCGAAAGGCGTCCTTGAACGTGGCGCCGAGTTTGCTGCCAGTAATGATACAAACCCGGACGATTTCGTGAACTTGCGCATGCGCGATGACATGGCGCCTTTGAGCTTCCAGGTGATCTCGATTTGGCATCACTCTCTGGGTGCAGTCAACGGCATGCGGGAAGGTTTGTTTCAACCCCCTCCTCTAAAGCCCGGTCTGGACTATGCGGGCTTGCAGGGGTTGGTGGACGAAGCTCTCGCCGGAGTGGGCGAGGTCTCACGCGAAGAGATGGAACAACTCGCCGATAAACCCATGGTTTTTCGTATAGGTGAACGAGAAGTCCCGTTCACCATGAGCAACTTTGCTATGTCGTTTTCTCTCCCCAATTTCTATTTTCACGCGACGACGATGTATGACCTCCTGCGCATGCAGGGGGTCCCCCTCGGAAAAATGGCGTATTTAGGTCCTCTGCGCGTGGGCTAGGCCGGGCTAAACATTAGAGGACGGCTCAGCGTTCCACTGTGCCAGAATAGTTCTCAAAACACTTACAAAGGCGATGGGTTCATCCAGCATGAGGTGATGGCGCGCCCCGGGAATACCAACGATGGGCATGTCCACGGCGCCGCACTCACGAATGTAGTCGGCAGAATCGTCATCAAAAAGTACGCTGTCCTCACCATAGACGATAGCTTTGCGACCCTGGGTTTCAGCGATAATTTGACCCTGACGCATCATACGGTCGCTTTGACCAAAATCACTTTGAAAAACGCTGGTATCAAACTTCCACGTCCAACCACCTTCGACCTGCTTGAGAGAGTGGTATGCCATATAGTCAAACAAACTGGGAACACTAACCGGTTGAGGTGGCGACAGTACGAAACGCGCTTTGGCCGACTCATAATCCGGGTAGACGCGATTAGGGCGACTAGTGTCTGAGCGCAGCGGCTTCCCTGATCCAAAGTGTTCCTTGAGCCGCTCAGGGCGCAACACCATCAAATCGCAAATTATCACCCCGCCAAACAGTGCGTGATTGTCTTGCATCGCAGTCAACGCTACATGCCCTCCATAGGAGTGAGCGATGACGATTGGCTTAATACTGTGATCAAACAAACCGGTGCTCCGGGCTACGTCCACCACTTCGTCCGCACGCACATCATCGGGGTAATTGTCACGCACACCGGAATCGCCCATACCTGAAAGATCGAACGCCACCACGTGATAGTGCTGTGCAAGAAAGGGCGCGATAAAGCCAAAGCAGCGGGAGTGGGCCAGGAACCCATGCATTAATAGTAAGGGAGGGTTTTCGGGATTGCCCCAGCGAAAGTAGCGAATATCACAGCCACCGGACGGAACCCAACCCTCCTCGCGAGGCACCGACAAGGCGCTCTCCAACCACGTCGGGACATCCGCGGCATCGGGGGGCAGTTCGGTCGCAAGATCGGTGGGTGTAGTGACAACGGTATTCATACCACTCCATGGTTGTTTGAGGAACGACGTTTAGCGAAGCGGAAGTTTACTATTTGTTGAGGGGGCGATGGTCACCAATAAGCGAAGGCTTAGATCAGGGCGTCGACCTCAATCTTGGGCTTGATGCTACGAGAGAGTTTGCACGGCTCAAAAAAAATCGTGCACGTTAATCGCGTTAATCAATCCGGGTTAGGGCCATAGAGTCCTACGCCCAGATCTCCGGCAATCTGTCGAATCGCCCGCTGCGCGCGCACGCTATTGCCCGCCGCGTTGAGTCGAGGCGAAAACGCGGCTATCGCAAATTTTCCGGGCACGACCGGGACAACGCTCAACTGGTTCTCCTTGAGCGTCGCATTCTCCGCTTTTAGCGCATCAATCTCTGCCTGCTGCGCCTGCAAGATTTGCCACATTTCCTCGAGAGGAGGGGTTTCTGCATCGGACTGCCCGTAGGCTGCAGTGGCGGATAAGTACGCGAACGAGAGAACAATCGCATATCGATTCATAGCAGAACTCCAGCGTGTAGACCCAAGGACTCTAAGGCCAAATTGTGTAAAACACCACCTGATCAAGTGACCTACGCGAGGGGTTCAAAACACGCCGCGGCAGTGCCGGTCATCCGCTTACAAACGAAGCTGCAGCATGAGCCACGCTTTGGTCGTATCCGGATAGCGTGTGGGCTCGTCGGTCTCAAATACAGCCGCTTTGGCGGTAACGGTGAGCCACTCGTTAATTACCCACTGCGCCTGCAAATCAATCTCGGTGCCGAAGCTCACACTGGATGATTCCGCAGAAAAATCGTGATAACGCGCGGTCAAAGCCACGGGCCCCATGTCCCCACTTACCGATATCCAGGCGTCCTGAATGCCGTCTTCAGGGGTGGCGAGAAACTTGTCCGCCCAACCCTGAACACCATGGCCATTGGCCAAGGGCGTCCCAAAGCCCACACCATTATCGGCGCCCAGAACCTCATAGGCCGCCTTGAGATTCACCGCTCCCACAGGCGCTGCCAGCTCCACCACATAGTAGGGCGCTCGATAGTAGAGCTCACTCTCACCCGACGCCGTTTGCGTCGCAAGGCGAGCCAGTACCTTTAGATCAGAGAAAGCTCCGGTGTAAGACAAACCAAAGGTATCACTGGAGTTGTTCACGGTTTTTGCTGAACTAAATTCGCGCTGCGGATCCACTTCTAACAGATAGGCAAAAGCCGCCAGCTTATGGCCTTCAGCGACTTGGTAACCCATGCGCAAAAAAGCGCTGTCGCCGTGCCAGTCAGCCGGATTACTGCCATCAAAGGGCCCAAAGACACGACTCACCTGATTAACGTAACTCGCGTCTATTGCGAGGGCGGGCAGCGCTTGCCACTGGAGCCTTGCCGCATCATAGGTCTGTTCGTTTTGCCGCCAGGGCTTAGCGCCAATAAAGCGACCTCGGTCCAATACGATACGCTGCCGTCCAAGCGTGGCATCCAGATCTGTCACGGAGTAGCGTAAAAACGCCTGATTGAACTCGGTACCCTCGGGGTCGGCAATGGTCGGGTACTCAATCTTACCGTTCTCCGTCGAGTTGTAATTCTCGCTGCCAATAGAAGACACGTCGTCGATCTCCAGCAACCCCGATAGGCCGCCAAGTTGTCCGGAAGTGAGGGTCAATCGAGTGCGTAACAAAGACGCCTCAGCAGACTCATCAAAGCCATCCTCGTCGACATTTTCATAGCGGTAGCGAAGATCGAGATCAACCGAGCCCGTCGTGAAGACACTCGAAAGTTGCTCACTGACGCTCTCTTGAGCGTGCGCGGCTGTCGCAAAAAGCGGACATAGCACCGATAGAAAAGCCGAGCCTAGATTTTTATAAGTGCGTGTCATGCTCTGCGGACTTAAAGGGAATTCGATCAGGGGTGCACACTATATTGAACCTTTGGCCAAAAGTAATCCGAGAGCTTGCTTAGGCGCAGGTATCTTTGAAGAACCGGTGGTTTGCTGGGTCAGTTCTCCCGGCGCTCCGTGAATCAGTCCACAATGCACCCTCATAATCCATTCGCGGCAATAAACGGATCAAACCCGCTAAAATTGGAATCCAAGCATTTAGGTACTTACCCAGTGACGCAGGTAGCAGCTGCGACTCGCAGAAGGAACACACAATGAAGACCTACAAAAAGACCTCAGAAGCTATTGCCGCGCTGGACGCGGAGCAATTCAGAGTCACACAAGAAAGCGGCACTGAACGGCCGGGAACGGGAGAGTATCTGAACAACCACGAGCCAGGGATTTATGTGGACATTGTTTCCGGTGAGCCCCTATTCGCTTCTACCGACAAGTACGAATCGGGCTGCGGCTGGCCGAGCTTTACCAAGCCCATCGAGCCGGCCTACGTCAATGAACTCAAGGACTCCAGCCACGGCATGATTCGTACCGAGGTGCGCAGCAACCACGGCGATAGCCATCTAGGGCACGTTTTCCCGGATGGCCCTGCCGATCGCGGCGGTCTACGCTACTGCATTAACTCGGCGTCGCTACGATTTGTGCACCGCGACGCCATGGAAGCCCAAGGCTATGGCGACTACCTCAATCAGGTAGACAGCGACTGAAGCGCCTTGGGACCGAGGCAAACGGCTAGCGCATTAACTCTTCTTCAATCTGCGCAAAGCGTTCTTTGCCAAAGAACATCTCATCGCCCACATAAAAAGTAGGAATACCAAAGCAGCCCCGCTCGACGGCGTTGGCTGTATTCTCCATGAGCTTGGCTTTTACCTCAGGGTCGGCAGTGCTCTCCAGCAGAGACTGACCATCCAGGCCAGCAGCAGTCATCGCCTCTGCAAAAACCTCGGGATCATCCATTTTGAGTCCTTGCTCCCACATGCATGACATTCCAACTTCCAGATACTGTTCCATAACCCCTGCGTTTTGAGCAGCAATAACGCCACGCATTAACAGCAGTGTGTTAACAGGAAAGTGGGGATTAAAGCTGAAGTCAGACAGTTCGTACTTCTTGATGAAGCGCTGGATCTCCAGCTGATCGTATTCGAGCTTTCCCTTCACACTCTGAAAAGCCATCATCGGTGGCTGATTGCCCGTGGACTTAAAAATCCCACCCAGCAGACAGGGAATGACCGTCAACTTGGCTTGGGTACGCTCCAGTAAAGATGGCAGAGCCTTGTAACAAAGGTAGGCATTGGGGCTGCCAAAGTCGAAAACAAACTGTAATTCTTTGCTCATGTTAAATCCTCTTGTCTCGAATAAAAGCAAGCTAACGCACGGGCATACACGGCCTGCTGAATTAGATAGTCAGTGATGGCAAAACCATCAAACCAGCTTGGGTGCGTGATTCCACCAGGCCAGATCCGAATGCGCTCGCAGGTCTGCCTCAAAGGTCCAGGCAGATCGGTGCTGATGGGCAAGATGAAAGTAGGTCTCAGCCATGTGCTCAGGCAGTAACAAGCCATCATGATCCTGGCCTTTGGCCTCGCGCAGCTTTGCAAAATTTTCGGGGCCGAGCATCTTGCCCAGCGTGTCGGGAGCGTCCACGGCGCCGTCGATGAGTACATGAGCAATGTGAATGCCCCGGGATGCGTATTCGGCATTGAGGGTTTGGCAAAGCATACGCCGACCGCCCATAGCCGCTGCATGAGAGTGCTGACCCCCATTGCCACGGACCGCGGCGGTAGCAGATGTTACCAGCAGGGTACCGCTACCCCGCGCTTCCATCAGCGGCACCACACTCTTTGCCACTCTAAACAGAGCCAGCGTAGCCAGGCGCCAGCCAGTCTCAAACATCTTATAACTGGTATCAGATAAAGGGCGGTTGCCAATCTGCGCGCCCAGATTAAACAGCACGACTTCAATGGGACCAACGTTCGCCTCGGTATCTGCAATCAGGTTCTCAATAGCATCATCCTCGATGGCGTTGAGCAGTTTTCCGCTGGCGGAACCGCCCGCTTCTTCTATCTCTGCCACCAGGCGATTCAGGCCTGTTTCATCACTGCGTCGGCAGAGGACGGCGTGATAGCCGTCCCTGGCGAACCGCTTACCCACAGTGCCTCCAATACCCGCACCCGCGCCTATAACCAAACAGACTTTTTTCATTGTTATCGCCATCCCTCAAAAATTATCCATTTCGAGCAGCCCCGATCGTCAGCATGACTTCAGTCGCCACCCATATTCATCTGGGCGATGCGCTGTCGAGCCGCAGAACTTGCACCGGGCCCGGCCCTTACGACAATATCCTTTAACCCGAGCACATTGCCGTCCCTGTCTGTGGGCCGCAGCTTGAGCAGCTTTTTTCCTGAGCGTTTTTCAAAAAAGCTCACCGCCTCGCGATCTTTGCCGTAAACCTGCTCATTACCCCACTGAGTCATCGCCACAATCACAGGCATCAGAGACTCTCCTCGCTCAGTCAGCTGATACTCATAACGTGTGCCGTGCTCTCCAATGTCGACGGTTTCCAACACTCCCTGCTGGACCAACAGGTTGAGGCGATCACTGAGGATGTTTTTGGCAGCGCCGGTGTTTGTTCGAAACTCGCCAAAACGCGTGGCACCGTAGAAGGCCTCGCGGACAACCAGCAATGTCCATGCATCACCAAAGACATTCAGGAATTCGGCGATGGGGCAGGTCTGTTGGTGTTTCTTGGTCATCTCTTCTGGCTGGTCGCTATCTTCATCACAGGAGCAACAGTAGGTTTTTTGGTTTTCTTTTGCAACTAAATTATGTGTAAGCCCGTAAACGATTGCCGAAAGGTCTATGCAAACTCCCACTCGCCTCTTCGCGCTCAAACTCTCCCATGGTGGATAACCAGCGACGTCAATCGGTAGCCCACAAGACCTATAATGCTCCCTGCAAACAATGAGAAACATTCATGCAAGACGCTAAGCATCTGGTATTTGGCGCGGGACTGATCGGCGGCTACATGGCGGGCGCTATAACGCTGGCAGGCCTAAACTGCGCAATGGTCGCAAGGCCTGCGGTCCGTGAGGCGCTGTCCGACGAACTGCTGCTTAGTGACTATCTTGGCAATGAAGGCTCCATCCCATCACCCACCTTTGCCGACCCCGAAGCATCGTGCGAGTACGACTATCTGTGGCTCACGGTAAAATGCACTGCTGTCGAATCTGTGCTGGAGGAGTTGGCAGGATATGTAGGCCCCCAAATCACCATCGTTTGCTGTCAAAACGGACTCGGCAGTGATGCGCAGTTGCGTGACCGTTTTACCGACGTCCGCGTCATACAGGCCGTCTTCGGCTCGAACGTGGCTCAACCCGCCAGCAACCGCTTACACCGTTCAACCGAGGGCACACTGGTAATTGAGGATGATGGTCGTGGGGATGTTCCGGACCTGGCTAAACGTTTAAACAGCGGCCTGATGCCAACGCGCAGTAGCCGCGAATTCCGTGCAGAGCAGTGGGCAAAATTACAGTTAAATCTGGCTAATGCGGTGAACGCGTTGTCAGACGTTCCCGTAAAGACCATGCTCGAGCAGCGCGGTCTGCGCAAACTCATCGCCGCATTGATGAAGGAGATGCTGGTTGTCACCGACAGCAAAGATATTGCCCTGCCACAATTAGCACCACTACCGCCTCATTGGATACCGCGTTTGTTAGATGTTCCCGACTGGCTGTTTGCCCTGCTGGGCAAGAAAATGCTCGCCATTGACCCGACAGCGCGCGCCTCTATGTGGTGGGACTTGCACAATGGCAAAAAGACCGAGGTGGACTATCTCAATGCAGCCGTAGTGCGTGAAGCCGTTGCCGAGGGACTTGCTGCCCCCGTCAACCAACGTCTGGTGGAACTGGTTCGGCAAGTGGAAACCGGTGCTCAATCCCGCGATTGGACACCGGCAGAACTGGCCGGAAGACTGTTTAGCGAGCCCTGAGAACTCAACCACAATCTCCAGCCCGGAGTGAAATGCCTAGGGCTTTCGAAACTTCAACGTAAACCGATCCGTGTTGCCGGACACAGACTTACGGCCTACCTCATACTCAAGCTCATCATCCGCTCGGTAGTGCAGGGTCGAATAATCGACGAACTCGAATCCTGCGGCCTCAATCTCCTTGATAGCCTGCACCGGATCAACGCGGCGACGATTCTCCGGAGTCTCAGACTCCATGTGACGCTTGGTGTGATCGACTACGCCATAGATACCACCGGACTTGAGTGCCGCGAAGGCCGCTGCATGCATACCTGCGCGACCCCCAGCGTCAAAGTTGTGTACATTCCGAAAGGTTAAAACCATGTCGATGTTATCGACGTCCAGGTCGACAGAATCCATCGTGTAATAACGTGAACCAGACTCCCGGCGCATATTTGCCTCGTCCTCGATGACAGTCACCCCTTCAAAGCCCGGCTCGGTGAGCAAACCCTCGCTCAGGCGACCAGCGCCCAAAGCAACATAGAGCTTGCCGTCCTCGGCGAGTACGGGCGCGAGTACTCGCGTATACCAGCCGCCACCGGGAATTAGTTCGAGAACGCGCATGTCATCTTGGAGGCCAAAGAACTTGAGCGTCGCCAAAGGCTTGCGGTTACGGTCCCGAGCACGATCAGCCTCGGGTCGACTCTCTGCGGCCAGTGCTGCGGTGACCTTGTCGTCGATATCCGCGGCCATTGCTGGACTTATCGCGACGAGGGCCGCGACGGCTAAAAATAAGCTTCTCATTGATCAGTTCCTTGAAAGTCAGAACGACTTCGATGAATTTTTATGAATTAACGCTCTTACGGATAGTAAGCCCGAGCCCATGCCCGGGCAACTGCTTAAAGCTATTCGCACTTTTCAGTCGCATAGACTGTTACTGCATCGCGTGGTCATGAATATTTCTGCCTCTAGTCGCCACTGCCCATCATCGCAGCGCCACTTGGCCGTGAATTGCCCTCCTACCTCGTCGCCACCGGGAGCCGATCCTGTCCAGAGCCCGGACTCCATAGCTATGGGATACAGAGGCGACATCTCAACCGCGGTTGTTTCGCGCACATAGCGCAGTCGATTGGGGTCGCTCACATCTGAACGCCAAATCTCCAGCTGACGATCTCTGCCTAAATAGACATCACTGTCAGAGCCTGTCACCAACACAAGGTTGTCATCGAAAATTCTTGCCATGGCATCAAGGTCATCATCTCGAATCGCGTGGTTAAATGCGGTCCGCGCCTTGCTCACGCCCGCTGAACTGCAGTCCTGTGCAAGCGCATTTGCACTGCTGAGTCCCGCGAGGACTATTGCTAAGGCTTTACCAAAGTGTCTCATCTCAACTCCTTAAAACGCGCATGGGCGCGCCGAATTGGTAGCTACTGATCTAAATCGCGATACTTATCCTCGCTACTCTGGAGCAGACTGTTAGCGCGGTTTTCCAAGGACTCCACGGCATTGGCGGGCTTATCGGTGTCGATCTGCATAGGAGCCTCACTATCGGAGGTCGGCTCAGACGAAACCCCATCGCCCGTGGAGGACATATTCGTCATCACTAAAAAACCAATAATCAGTGCTGCCAGTAACACGCCTACGATACCCATGCCCAAACTCCTTTTGACATTGCGATTGCCCTGCCCTGCTTCCGCCACGTAGCATCCGTCTCAGGGATTTATGACACACCGACACCTACCGTGTATTCAGTGCGATACTGAGAGTAACAAAAGACGAGAACCTTGTTGCCAGGTGCTGCAAAGCAGCAGACATCGTAAGCATTCAACCTCACCCACTGCCCTGCTCTTTGAATGATTGACGTCACAAAGCTACTGCTCTTCATTCCCACGATGATACTCATCTCCGCGACGCCAGGGATGTGTATGACCTTGGCGATGACCCTGGGAATGACCGTGGGCCTAAAACGCACTGCGTGGATGATGGCTGGCGAAGTGACCGGCGTAGCGCTGGTATCCACGCTCAGCGGTCTTGGGGTTGCCAGCCTAATGCTCCGTTACCCCACCGCGTTCACCGTGTTTAAACTCGCTGGAGGTTTGTACATGGGCTGGCTGGGCTTGCAGTTATGGCGATCTCGAGGCGCGATGGCCATTTCCACCGATGAGATGGACGGCTCTGCCGTGCCCGCCGGTCGCATGCTGGCTCTTCAGGGATTTGTGACGGCCATTGCCAATCCCAAAGGATGGGCGTTCTTTATGGCCTTGCTGCCGCCCTTCATGCTGACGGTGAACGGCCCGATCAATGCGCATAATGGCGTCATCCTCTTGATTATCCTGCTCTCGGAACTTCTCTGCATGACGCTCTATGCCACCGGTGGCAAAGCCTTGCGCAAGCTCCTAAAAGAACGCAGTAATGTCGCCGTTCTTAATCGTATCGCCGGTACGCTGATGATTGGTGTGGGCGTGTGGCTGGCAGCATCCTAGTGCTGTTCACAGTGAGTATGGCTAAGGCCCACGTTTGCCGTTTGGTCAGCGCGTGTTTTGATACTCTGCATCTACCTATCTCTCAAACCGAGATTTCGGAGAAACTATGAGCCCCATTGTCTACGCATCCACTGCCGCCGTCCTGGCAACGATATCGCTTGCGACCTTTGGCAAGCCCGATGCATCGGTTAATAGCGCTGTGGAGACTCCGGGAATTACCGCGCCACTGACCGCTGCGCAAATTGCCCGGGCCTATCCCAAAGACGCACTCACGGGAGCGGCGGTAGACGAGCCTGTGCTTCTGAAAAGCAAAGGCGGAATGTCTATCCGCGTAGTCAAACTTGCAGAAGGTCTGTCCCATCCTGACGGCCTGGTGTTTTTGCCCGGTGGGCGCGAGATGTTGATCACCGAGCGACCGGGACGCTTGCGTCTGATGAGTGATGGTGTTCTTGACCCTAGGCCAGTGGCCGGTCTTCCCGCGATTAACAACGTCGGACTCGGTGGCTTACACGACATCGTGCTCCACCCGGACTTTGAGGCGAATCGACAGCTATACATCTCTTACACAAAAGATCGAGAACCCCAGACCGGAACCACGCTCGCAATCCTTCGCGCCCGCTTTGATGAGGGCCGACTCAAGGATGTTGAAGACATTCTCGTGGTTGATGCCTGGGAGAGCCCCCTGGGCACCTACGGTGGACGCATGGTCTTTGGCCCGGACGGTATGCTCTATATCAGCGTGGGCGATCGCGACGGCACCACCTCCAGCGATACGTCCAGCGCACGCCCGGAGGCGCAAAACCTGGAAAACCACATCGGTACCATCTTGCGAGTACGAGAAGACGGCACCGCGCCCCCGGACAACCCCTTCGTAACCAACCCCGACGCCGACGATGAGATCTACAGCTACGGGCACCGAAACGTCTATGGTATCGATTGGGATCCCGGTACCGGAGAAATGTGGGCAGTGGAGTTTGGCCCCGCCGGCGGTGATGAAATCAACCGCATCATCCCTGGCCACAACTACGGCTGGCCCCTGGTGTCTTTTGGCAGACATTACTCTGGCAGCCTGGTCTCGAAGCAACCGTGGTATCGAGAGGGCATGGACAACCCCCTGTTCTTTTGGAATCCGGCCTTCAATCCAGAAAATATGTTCTTTTACACCGGCGACAAGTTTCCGCGCCTAAACGGCAGTCTTATGATCGCAGGCGCGGGATCAAAAACCGTCGCGCAAATGAGCATCCGGGGCGACTTCATCAAGCAAGGCGACACGATGCTCACTGAGCTCGACGTGCGTTTTAGGGATATCCGTCAGGGGCCGGACGGCTATATCTACCTACTTACCGAAGGGAGGCTGCGAGGTCCCCGGGACACTGACGGTATGTTGCTCCGCCTTGAGCCTCCCTCGGCGGCGGCAGCAATGGCCTCTGCGGATGGAGCTGCCCTACCGGACGCCGACGGCAAGCAATTGATCCAAAGGTCCTGCGGTAGCTGCCACGGCGTGGATATGGTGATGGCAAAGTCGCGATCCCCCGGTGAATGGAAGGACGTGCTTAACAGCATGATCGGCAAAGGCATGAACCTTAACGATGCCCAGTACAACGAGGTGTTGAGCTACCTTTCTGAGCACCTAAGCAGTCCCTGAAAATTTACCCGGGGGGCTCGGTCGCTACTCCCGAGGTGCCCCTCGCCACAGACTTCTTTATGATGACGCACACATAGTAAGTCCCGAACTACGTTCAATTCAGCATTGAGGCCATAAGCCATGACATCACTTGGAGCTCCACAACCGACTACGCGCTGGTTCAATGGGAGCGCGCTGCGATTGACGCTCATGGTTTTTCTCATCGCCGCTACGGGCCACGCCCGGTCCGATGAGCTCCCGTCTGTGGCCGACAAGGTCGCTGGCACGCAGCACATGCAGGGGTATTTCGATCTCTACTGGGATGCCTCTGCAGGATCCATGTATCTGGAAATCGACAAGCTGGATACGGAGTTTCTGTACCAGGTTTCTATGGGTTCAGGATTGGGTTCCAACCCTATTGGCATTGACCGGGGACAGGTGCGGGGCACCCACATCCTCGAAGCAAGGCGCGTGGGTCCGCGGGTTTTGTTGGTAGAGCCCAATTACCGGTATCGCGCTACTAGCGATAACCAGCTGGAACGCACCGCGGTAAAAGACGCCTTTGCACCATCGGTACACTGGGGCTTCGACATCGTGGCGGAAAGCGAAGGCAGCGTACTGGTCGATGCCACAGAGTTTTTCCTGCGCGATGCCCGCAATGTTGTGGGACAAATCAAACGACGCAAGCAGGGCGACTTTAAGTTAGAGAAAACCCGCAGCGCCATTTATCTGGAGAACACCGCTGCGTTTCCCGAGAACATCGAGATCGAAGCGATGCTGACGTTCACCAGCGATGCCCCTGGAGATCTGGTCAACAAAGTCGCGGCGACGGGATCGTCCATTACCCTTCGACAGCATCACTCTATCGTGAAGCTACCCGATGACGGCTTTAAAACGCGCCTGTCAGATCCACGCATTGGTACTAACGGCCCCACAATTCAGGACTACGGTACCGCCATCGGCGAGGACCTTGTTGTTCGTCTTGTTGCCCGTCATCGCCTCGAAAAGAAAAACCCCAGTGCCGCAAGATCCGAAGCCATCGAGCCGATTATTTACTATCTGGACCCCGGTGTACCCGAACCTATCAAGAGTGCGCTCATAGAGGGCGGCCGCTGGTGGAATCAAGCCTTTGAAGCGGCTGGCTTTATTGATGCGTTTCAGGTTCGTGAGTTACCCGCTGGCGTCGATGCGCAGGACATCCGTTACAACATGATCCACTGGACGCACCGACGCACCCGGGGTTATTCCTATGGCTACTCGGTGGTTGATCCGCGGACGGGCGAAATCATCAAGGGCAATGTGAACCTGGGCAGCTTGCGCCTGCGTCAGGACTATCTCCACGGACAGGGGATGATACCGGGATTTGACTATCTCACGGCTGCAGCCGGAGACAACTCTGCCTCTGTAAATCTCGCGCTGGATCGCGTGCGGCAACTCTCTGCCCACGAGATAGGCCACACCCTCGGCTTTCCGCACAATTATCTATCCAGTAGCTATGGTCGCGAGAGCGTCATGGACTACCCAGCGCCCCTGGTGGAGATCACTGAGGACGGGAAACTGGACTTTTCAAATGCCTATCCCCAACGCATTGGCGAGTACGACAAGCTGGCCGTGCGCTACTCCTATACGCAGTTTAATGACAGCGCTGATGAGGCCGCTGAGCTTCAAAAAATTGTTCAGGAGAGCCTGGATAGCGGGCTTCTCTTTATGGCGCATAACAACAATAATTTTCGCGGTGCCGGGCACCCCTACGCCAGTGTCTGGGATAACGGCGATAACCTTGTTGATCACCTAAAGCACGAAATCAAGGTGCGCAAAATTGGCTTGGACAATTTTGGAGAGGAGCTGATACGCACGGGCGAGCCTGTCTCCACGCTCGAGTACGTGCTACTCCCACTCTACATGCACCATCGCTTCCAGATGAATGCTGCAGCCCAGAGCATTGGCGGCGCAGACTATCGCAACACGCTGCGGGGCGACGGTCAGCAAGCCCTTACCATCATTGAAGCCGAGGAACAGCGCGATGCGCTCTCTACCGTGCTATCGACTTTAGATGTGGACTTCCTGACGCTCCCCAAAGAGATCCTTGCGCTAATTCCACCACCGGCCCAACGCTACGCGCAGGGCGAGGCGTTTCCCGGTCGTGCAGGACTTTACTTTGATGCCCTGGGTGCCGTCGAGGCATCGGCAAGTCTGACGGTGCAGACCGTGTTACATCCGGCAAGGATGGAGCGCCTTGTCACCTACGGCAGCATGGGGGACTACCCTACGCTTGAAGAAGTCGTCGACGCCGTGCTGGAGGCAACGTGGTCAGCCAAAACACCCAGCGACGACTATCGCAAGAAAGTTCTGCAGGTTGTTCAGCAGGTGACTACTCGGGAGATGATGAGCAGCGCGAGCAATACAGCCAGCAGTGGAGTCGTGCGCAGCGTGTTAGCGGATCGTCTAAACCGACTGCGCATGGACCTGCAAAAGAAAGCCAAGCGCGATGCGCACAGCTACAGCATGGCTGCGGATATCCGCCGCTGGCAGGAAACCGGTGAAGTACCAGGCGCGACCGCTCTGAAGATGCCCCCAGGGGACCCTATCTAAGAGGGCGATCGCTCGGTTGGACAAACAGAGAGAAGCAGTACTCCTTGCAAAACGTCCTTGCGGACAATGGAATGTCCGCTATTGTTGTAGCTGTTTGGATTCATAAAGACGCTTAGGCCTATGCTCCTGCAACAAGCAACTACCCTCCTGAAACAAGCAGCTACCAAGTGGCTGAGTGTAATCTCGGCCGGGTTCCTGTTTAGCAATGTTGCCGTCGCACAGATGAGCGCGGCTGAAAAAGCACCCGACGCCGAGGCTTTCCTCGCGATGGACCGCGAAGTCATAGCGGCGTTTTTAAAGGGGGATGCAGACGGCTATGCGGCGCCCATGAGCGACGACTTTTTTCTCTATCAGGGTGGCTACCGCGCGGGCAAGGACTACGCGGTTGGCATGGTCAGCACTATTAGCTGCGACGTGAGCGACCCTCTAAAACTGAGCTCGCCGCACGTCACCCAGGTCAATAAAAAAGCGTATGTACTGAGTTATCGCATGGATATACAGGCGACCTGCTCAAGCGGAGACATCTCGATCACCCTGCCGACACCGGTTCGTGCCGCGACGCTCTGGGTTTACAAGCAAGGTAGCTGGCAGATTGCCTATCACGGCGAAAACGCCATAGTAGAGCCCACCTCGGCCAGCGACTCTATCTCTAGTGGGGCCGCTGACAGTTTGACGAAGGAGCAGCCAGCGCCGAAGGGATCATTGCTCGACTCCTTGTGGACTGCTGAGAACGCAGTCTGGGAGACCTGGCGTGCACACGACGCTAACGCGCTGACAGAGCTAACGGCTGGCGACATTTCCTTTGTAAACGTATTTGGCGACTACTTCGCTACCAAGGCAGACACCATTGCTAACTGGACCGGCCCTTTTTGTGATGTAGATAGCTTCACTCTCAGCAACAGCGAAGCCACACAGGTTCTGTCCGATGTTGCCGTGCTGACGCTCACGGGCAGCATAAAGGCGACCTGCGGCGAACAGCACTTTGCTGATATGCGTGTTTATGCGACAACGGTTTACGTAAAAACAGCCGAAGGCTGGAAATGGGCTTTTGGCTTTAACTCGCCCTAGAGATCGCCGAAAGCAACGTTGTTAAACAAGTCTTACTCCCCGAAGTAAATCATGTTGGGCGCGTCAGACCGCGCGACAACGATGTCCATCAGTCCATCGCCGTCCAGGTCATCGACCGAGAAGCCGTAGGCAGTTCCTTCATCGTCGCCAAAGGGCACCGCGGTAAACTTGCGTGCACCGTCGTTGAACCACAGCACCGAACGCGCCTCAATGTAGCCCACGATAAGATCTGTCCGGCCATCTCTATCCACATCTGCGGCATGAATGGCGTAGGGCCGATCCTGAGACTCCGTCAACAAGCTTAAGTCACCAAAACCAAGTTCAGGCTCGGCAAAGAAGATGCCGATGCGCGGTGCTGCAACTACGCCATTACCGCCATCGGGGGCAGAGCCTCCAACCCCCGTACGGGATCCAGGCGCAATGATCGCGATATCTACCAGGCCATCGCCATTAAAATCCTTGACCGCAGCGGAGCGATAGCCAACGCGCACCCCTCCAAAGACTGTGCGGCTACCAAAGTTCCCCGCGCCGTCGTTCAAGCGGACCTCGCTCTGACCTCCATCCCGGTGAGGAATCACCAGATCCTTATCGCCATCTCCATCAACATCCGCCGGCGTAATGGTAGTAGCGGAGCCGTGATACACCGCCTCGCAGGTCTCCTGAACACGTCCATTGGCTTTTCCAAAACACACGAAGCTAGAGGTGGGCGCACGCCCTCCTCTATTAGCGGCGATCAGATCCAGATGGCCATCGCCATTCAAGTCCGCGACGGACACGTGCCGTGTATTCCACTCTGGCGAACCAAACTGTTGCACCTCAGTAAACTTACCCAGCCCATCGTTGTGCAGGACACGCTTGGGGTCCGGCGAATCATTACTGACGAGCATATCGAGATCACCGTCCCCATCCAGATCTACTAACTCGCCGGTATAGGAGCGGTCAGGTCCCGGGCCAATAGAAGAGGCAGCGGCGAAGCCCCCAGCCCCATCGCCGTAACGAACTAGATTCTGCAGAGGCCAGTGCCGGCCTTTCACCAGAATGACATCCAAGTGGCCGTCGCCATTGGTATCACCAATGCTCACATTGGCCGACGTGAAAGCCTCATCCTCAAGGGCAAAGCGCTTACCAAAAGAGCGACTTCCATCCAGCTGATGATCAGTCTCACCGGAAGATTGGCAAGCCGTCATCACGGCAGCGAGTAACAACACAGCAGGCGTTAAAGAATTTGTCATGGCCGCCAGTATAAGAGGCAGACGTGATACTTTCTTCACCTTAAAAATCAAGGGCCATACCATGAGCGAATCAATGATCCTCCACCATTACGAAAGCTCCCCCTACGCTGAGAAGATTCGACTGATGTTTGGTTACACCGACAGCAGCTGGTGCTCACTGCTGTCTCCCCCATGGCCACCACGCCCTAACGTAGATCCGCTGTCCGGCGGTTATCGCAGAATTCCTGTTGCCCAGTTGGGCGCGGATATTTTTTGTGACACGGCACTGATTGCGCAAGAGATTGCGGCCGCCAGTGATCAACCAGCTCTGAGCCCCTACAACACCAGCGGACGAGCGCTCGAGCTGATGCGACAGGCCGAGGGTGATGGATTCTTTGCTTCCGTAAGGTCTCTACCCACGGCTAAGCTCCTGGGAACAATGCTCAGCAGCTTTGGCCCCTTGGGCGCCTATCGGTTCATCAAGGATCGCAGCGGTCTTATGGCCGGAGGTACAAGCAAACCGAAGAGTCCTGTGGACTCGCGACAGGTGATGGAGGATCTTTTTTCAAGTCTTGAGAATCTGTTGTCGGATCAGTCCTGGATCGGTGGCGATTCTCCCAACGCCGCCGACTTTGCGGTATACCATCCCTTGTGGCTACATCTGAGTTGTAAGGGAAAACTGCCAGCGTCGGCAGAAAACCTCTGCCGCTGGTATGCCAGCGTCGGTGAGTTTGGCCATGGACGGCGGCGCGATATCACTCAGGAGGAAGCCTTCGAGAGTGCCAGAACTGCAGAGCCACGGTCCTTACCTGCAAGTAAAGATAGTGAATTTGTAATTGGCCAACGTCATAGCATTCATCCGGCAGACTATGGGGTGGTGCCGGTTACAGGGACGCTGGCTGCGATTACCCCAGAGCGAGTCATCCTGGCTCGGGAGACTGAAGCATTCGGCACGCTGCACGTGCATTTTCCGAAGTCCGGGTACGCCCTAAAGCCCGAGACCGGTGGCGACTAATCGCAGCTACGGTCCAGCTGTCTCTGGAGACACCAGTTTGTCCAGCACAGCTCGGACCTCGCTTGCCCATACCTGCGAGACCTTGGACCCGGCCGGCAAATCAGTGCTACGACGCCGGTAGACAACGTTTCCCTCGCCATCGACCACTAAGAGCCCTGGAATAAAATCAATGCTCCAGGCATCTCCAATCGCGTCAGCATCAGCGACGGCGACCAGGGGAAAGCCCAAGGACTTGGCGTAGGCCGCCGCGTCGCCGTAGCCCCGCTCCTTATGGTTCAGGCCAATAATCTGTACCCCCGCTTCGGCGTATTCAGCCTGAATCTCAGCTGCGCGAGGCATAAAGGCTTTGCAATAAGGGCACCAGGTCGCCCAGAACAAGATCACCGCCGGCTTTCCGCCGAGCACCTCCGGGAATGCAACGGAGTCCCCGGTAATAAGGTCCGTGCCAGTCCAGGGCGGTGCAACATCACCCTGTGTGACGGCTAAACTCTGACTCGATAGCAACGCAACCAGCGCAGCGATTAAAAACTGCTTCATTGATTTTTACCTGTTGGCATTGTTAGAGCATCCTAAATCATCCGGACGCTTCGCGTCTTGCACTCCTTGTTTGACAGCGCGCGATGAGTAAAGATTCCCCGACAAGGCGTCAAAGCCAGACACCAGAAAACAAATAGAGGCTTCACTATGATTGGCTATATTGTTCTAGGTACCAATGACCTCGCGCAGTCGTCGGCATTCTACGACGCGCTCCTTGGGGAGATTGGAGTGGGTCGTATGATGGATTTTGGTGAAAGAGGCTATGCATGGGGTGCCGACATGGAAAGCCCCATGCTGTGCATCATGACGCCGCACAACGGCGAAACAGCGACCATTGGCAACGGCACCATGGCGGCTATTACAGTGGACTCACAAGCCCAAGTCGATCTGATCCATGCCAAGGCCCTTGAGCTCGGAGGCACCGATGAAGGCGCACCTGGACTGCGCCCCGAGGGTGGAGAAGGTTTTTACGCGGCGTATTTTCGCGACCTTGAGGGGCATAAGTTCGACGTCTTCTGCTACCAATGACATCAATAGTGTTGCCGGTCGTAATTTTACTGAGCCCAGCCGCCCGAAAAGGGATTCGCCTGCGTAAGGTCATCGCAGTCTTAATAGGCTTAACGATCTCTATTGCCTGCGCTGGGTCCGACATCACCGTGGACGGTCCACGCCTCAACCAGACTATGTCCAGCATGCGAAGTTTTGGGGGTACCCCCGAGGGCGCATCGACTAGAGTTGCCTACAGCGACGCCAACAAAGAAGCGCTGAACTATCTCGACGGGCTCATGCGTGAGGCGGGCCTCGCAACGCAGATTGATGCAGCGGGCAACCTCATCGGACACCGAGCAGGTACATCCACTGATCTTGCTCCCATTATGCTGGGATCGCACATAGATACCGTACCTAACGGCGGCCACTACGACGGTATTGTGGGTGTCATGGCTGCTATAGAAGTCGCCACGACACTGCACGAGCAAAATCTATCGCTGAGACACCCTCTGGAGTTCGTCGTTTGGTCTAATGAGGAAGGCGGCAAAACAGGCAGCCGTGCCATGGTCGGTGCGGTATCGCCCAATGAATTTGACTTGCCCAGCCTGGGCGAACGAAGCCTTTCGGTCGGCACCCGATTCATTGGCGGAAACCTGAACGACATCGACAGCGTGCAGCGCAGCGCCAGCGAGATCGCAGCCTACCTGGAGCTACACATTGAACAGGGCGCGATTTTGGATCGCAAGAATATAGAGATTGGTGTGGTCGAGGGCATTGTGGGCATACGGCGATGGAACGTTACGGTGCAGGGCACAACTAATCACGCGGGCACTACCCCCATGGATCAACGCGCGGATGCGCTCTATGCCGCAGCGCAGTTTATGGTACTCGTCCGCGATGTAATAACTGACGTTCCGGGCACTCAGGTGGGTACTGTTGGGCGCATCAAAGCATTTCCGGGAGCGCCCAACGTGGTACCCGGTGAAGCTGCAATGAGCCTGGAAATCCGCGACCTAAGCATGGAGAAGGTAGGCGCGCTTTTTGATCGAATCGAGGCGGAGAGCTCGGCTTTGGCCAAGGCTACCGGGACAAACATTCGTTTCGAGCAGTTCTATGAGTCTCTCGCTGCACCGACTGACGAATTGCTGCGACAGCTTATTGAATCGAGCAGTGACTCCCTTGGCTTGAGTCATCAGAGGATGCCCAGTGGCGCGGGCCACGATGCACAGAGTCTGGGACCGATCTCTCCCATCGGCATGATCTTTGTACCGAGCCGGGACGGGATAAGCCACGCCCCGGCCGAATACACCAGCCCGGAGCAAATCACTAACGGCGCCAATGTCCTGCTAAGAACGTTAGTGAGTCTGGATAACAAGCTGGACTAACGGCGCCGCCCATTCGGTAATCCGCGTTTGCACACGTTAAGATGTCGCGACCCCAGCGCAGAACCCACCCAAAACATGACCGCTTTTATTACACCTACGGGCACTCCCGAGCTGTGTGAGCACCAACGCCTCACTTTTCAAATGCCAGTGCAGAGTCTATTTAAGGGACTGCTTCTTTCACTTGCTTTGCTCAGTCACTGGGTTAGCGCAGAGGTTGAAGCAGTAGCTGCACTGGGAGCAGACATCGCGCCGCCTTCAAGTTTGCCCGTGACGGTCCCCCTTGAGCTTGACTACCCGCTGCTTGAACGGCTTTTGGTCACACAAATGTTTACAGGGGCTGAACAAAGTCTCGAAGTACTCAACGATCCCAGCGGATGTAGCGAAGTGCTGCTCAGCGAACCGCAGTTGCGTAGCGCGGACTCTATGCTCGAATTGGTCACTGAGATAAACACGCGGATTGGTCTGGGCAGTGCGGGCAATTGCACAACACTGCTCGCCTGGGAAGGCAAGATTGGCATCAACGGTATACCCGAGATACGAAACGATGGCACCGCTCTCGGATTTTCTCCAGAGCGCGTATGGCTTATGAACCCCACGGGGCAAACCGTCAACAATGCACAGCTCCAGGCCCTGGCTGAAACGAGCGTACGCAACTCGTTCGCGGGTTTTACCGTGGATCTTCTGCCACAGATGCAATCGATCGAAGAGTTCCTGCCCGCGGTGCTTCCGCAACACTCTAAAGAACAGATTGAGGCACTCCTGAACACACTGCGAGTGAGCACACTGCAAACGACCGATGAGACTCTCAATGCCAATATCGTATTTACGGTGGAGTCATTGGCATCTCCCCTGGAACCTGAGCGGGCACTGAGTGACGATGAACTGGCGCGCTGGGAAGAGCGCTGGCAGCTCATGGACTCCCTTCTGGTACTCACGGTGAAGCACTATGCGGCAGAAACCCAGTTGCAGTCCCTGCGTGATGCGCTCCTTGAGGTGCTCATTGAAAGTCGTTATCGGCTGCGAGACGCATTGATCGAAACGCCAAACACAGGCGCGGATGAGGATGTGGTCCGGGACTGGTTCCTCCAGAGCTGGCAGGCACTTGCCCCGGTTATCCGTAATATCGGCGAAGAGCAGCCAGGCCAGGAACATCTGTTACTTATCAGTATTATCGCTGCAACCGACGCGCTGGAAGCCCTGGATCAGTTAGGGCCGAGCGTGGGTCTGGACATATCCGCGGATGGTCTGCGACGACTGGCGAGGATGATCAACGGTAGTACCGGCGACAACTTGCTAATCTACTCCGAGGATTTGGATCCAGAACTCAGGCAACTGTTTGAAGACAGCTTTAACACTACCGCACCCCCGACAAGCTGGCGCTTGAATCTTTCGCTGTTTCCCGAAGCCGTTGCGGCAGACGATAACCGTCTGAATAGCTGGGCACCGCAACGGCAGGATCTACCCGAATACCTTCCTTTGGTCGCCAGACTCATGAAAACCTCCACCGACGATGCCATAGCGAGCCGCAAGCTGGATTCCGCTTACGGAGAACTGTTTCGAAGGCTGGTGCTGACAACGGCCTGGCAGGAAAGCTGCTGGCGACACTATACGGTCAGCAAAGACAGAAAGCTGGTGCCCATGCGCTCGGGTACCGGTGACGTTGGTCTGATGCAGATTAATGAGCGGGTTTGGCGAGGCTTTTACGATCAACAACGGCTGCGCTGGGATATTGATTACAACAGTAAGGCGGGCGCCGAAATTCTCATCGACTACCTGATCAAGTATGCGATCCGCAAAGGAGAGCACCAGCAACCCGGGGGACTGACTAATCTCGCGCGCTCCAGCTACTCTGCGTACAACGGCGGCCCCAGTAAGGTCGCCCGCTACCGAAGTAGTAAAGCCTCTGCCTATGGCAAAAAAGTCGACGCTGCCTTCTGGGCTAAGTATCAGCAGGTCGCCTCGGGTAATGAGCTCGCCGTGTCGACCTGCCTGGGCGGCGACTTGAGCGGCCCCGCTATTAAAGGAACATCAGCTACTGCGGCCAACCGGTCTGCTGCTCCGTCGCAAAGTAGCGATCCTCCTGCAAGCTGGTTCACCTTGCAGCTTGGCGTTTTCAGCACCGCCGAGGCTGCTCAATCCTTTGTGGATCAGCAAAACCTTGATGGCAGGGCAAGCGTTCGCCAGCGCCGCAAAGGTGACAGGGGACAGTTTTTGGTGATCTCCGGCGGCTACGAGACACGATCTCAAGCAGAGACAGCGAAAAGAAGTTTAGTAAAATTTCAGCCGTGGATTCGTCAGTTCGCAGACTTATAGAGCGGCGCCGTGTAATTCAAAAGGCTACTTGAGCCACCCTGACCTGCGCTTCGCTGGATACGTCCGTCCACGTCACATAAACCGTATTGCCGACGTTTTCGATAACCGGAAATCCGCTTCGCCTCGACGCGCTGGTGCTTGCCACTTCGGTGGTATCCAGCAGCTCTCCAGATTCACTGTATCGGGACAGCATCACTTTGACATCAGCTCCTTGGGTATCCATCCAGCTAACTACCACTTGTCCGTTGCTAAGAAAGACAGTGTCTACGCGACCATTAGTGTTGGTCCCCGCGACAAGAATCGGTGCCGAGAAGCTAAGGCCGCTATCGGTGGAAAAGGCCAATTGAACCTTTGGATAGTCGTCTTTTGCGGTAAACCAGGCCACCGCCAGTCTTTCGCCCTGAGCGGCCACCGCCGGGCCATTGACCGGACAGCCGTGAACCTGCCAGTCATCATGATGTACCACCTGAGGGGCGCTCCAACGACCATCGACAAAACGCACAATCGAAATATCCCGAACTTCATCCTCGGTACGATTACGGTAAACCACCACAGGCCCAGTCTCCGCCATCGCAGAACTCGTCTGGCAGCAATCGCATACGGTCTCATCGAGTTCCCACTCGCCAAGATTCCGACCTTTCATATCGAACACCGCCGCACGCAGAGTCATTGCTCCGGGCACGGGCTGACGCCGGGTGTTACGTCCGTCTAGCCAGGTAAGGAGAGTGCTTTGATTTCCCGTCGGGGTCATAGACACAAACCCGTGCTCTGCCTGAACGCCATCGGTGTTGATTAGTTGTGCAGCGAGCCAGTTTTCCGTGGACTCGTCGAAGAAGCTGGCTGCGATATCATAGTCGTAGGTATCTGCGCCGCTTCTCAACAACCAGTGTGCAACCATGCCGCCCTGAGATACCGAGAGCATGGGAAAATCTGCCCAGTTAAGGAACCAGTCTGCCCCTTCACTGATGGTCTGCGCCGGACTCCATAGGTCTTTGCTAAGACGTGAATAAGACAAACGCGTGTGGGAGTCCACATCGCTAACCCACGAAAGATATATCTCTCCAGACTCGTCTCTCGTCACTCTGGACAACTGGCTACTCACCGGCGCGGGAGAGTCCAGCTCGACCACTCGATGATTCGCTGGTGCTACGCCCTCTCCCAGGGTCATCGGGCTGAATAAAGTAACAAACAATCCTGTCAGGAAATTCTTGGGCGTCATTACCCTTAATACTCCTTGAAGAAAAAGATCATTGAATCGCTACCCGTATTCCCAATTGTGAGAGCTCTTTAAGTAATTGGTCTCGCGATTGCAAACCAATGAGCTTTAGCACCAACTCATTTTTCGGGGAGACGATGTAGGTCGTCGGCATCACATCTGGCAACGGGAGATTCAATGCTTGGACTTCTGCCCGAGTTAGCGAGGGAAAAGTAATTCCCAGTTTTAGCGCTATCTTGATCGTCTCGGGATGGGGATGGTCATCAAAGTTCACGCCGACAAGCTTAGCCTGTAAAGGATCCAGCTCCGTGCTCAGGACATTCAGCATGGGAATTTCTTTGCGACAGGGCGAACACCACTCGGACCAATAGTTGACCACGTGCCAAACACGGCCACCAACATCAACATCCACATCAACAGGATCCGCTAGTGTGATCGTTGGCATCAAGGTGATCACCAGAAGAAAAAGCCGCGCTGATTGAAGTTTTCTAAATTTCATGTATCGCCTGTATCGCCTGACTGAATCCACCAACGGTAACAAGCAGTCCGCCAGATCGTATATTGAGCACCTCGACTGACCCAACAGCAGGTGAAATGCCTATAGCATAAAGACCAGTTAGCTTGAGACAATTAGGCCCACAGGTCAATTGACAAGCTAGCCGCAAAAAAACCCTGGCTAGCAACTACCTACGGGATGCTGCCTCGGTTGGTCAGTTTCGCAGTAAGCTAATTAAAATGAGGTCCAAGCGTGAGCAAAAACACTTTGTCGTTCACCGTCTTACTTTTGCTCGCGACTATCAGCGGCGGCTGTGCCAATACCAGCTACTTCGAACCCACACCGCTAGCAGACTCCGCAAACGCAATGGTTTACGTTTACCGACCGGGCGGCAGTAACCCCGGCAAAAAGCCCCTGGTCACCAGCTTTCCCGAGATTTTAGTGGACGGCGACAGCGTTGGAATGCTGAAGAACAAAAAGTATCTCGCCGTTGAACTGGCGCCCGGAACGCGGGAGTTTGTAGCGACGGGACTCACGAGGGAAGCACGCTGGGAACCCAAGGATCGCATGTACGCTCTGGAGCTCGAAGCGGGAGAGAGTTACTTCCTGCGGCTAGGGGTGGAGTTCAATACCCGGGCCATGACCATAGGTAGCTTTACCGGCCAATACATCATCAACCTCCACCACATTGACGAATCAGATGCGATTTATGAGATTCGAGAGCTCAGCAAAGCTCCGTAGATCTATCGCCTAACTCACACCGCGTTCCTGATTGTCCCAAAAGGGCTTTCGCAGCTCGGTCTTTAGTATTTTACCCGCGCCAGACAGCGGAAAAGGCTCTTTTCGGAAGCTTACACTGCGAGGCCGCTTGTAGTTAGCGATGCTCGGCTTGGTGTGCTCGATCAACTCTTCCACTGTGACGCTGTGGCCTTCTTGCAGTATCACAATCGCGTGCACAGCCTCCCCCCAACGCTCGTCGGGAATACCGATGACTGAGACCGCGGCTACCGCCGGGTGTGTTGACACGGCGTTCTCGACTTCAGCGGAGAACACATTTTCGCCACCGGTAACGATCATGTCCTTGAGGCGATCCACAATAAAGATGAATCCATCATCATCCCGATAGGCGCCATCCCCGGTATTTACCCACCCGTCCTTTAACGTTTCTTCGGTTTGCTCAGGTCGATTCCAGTAGCCCATCATTGATCCGGGAGATCGCGCGACAATCTCGCCAACTTCACCGTTGGGTAAGTCATTACCGTCTTCATCACAAATTCGAACCTCAACACCAGGTCCCGCGCGACCCGCAGAGCGCATCTTGCCCGCATTGGGTCCTTCCAGCGTGTGGTTCTCTGCCGGCAGTAGGGTAATGATGGGCGCCATTTCCGTTTGCCCGTAGCCCTGCATCCAGTTAACAGTCGGTAACCGTTCCAGCAGGGCGTGCATAAGCCCTTCGGGCATAGGCGAAGCACCGTAGCCCACCGCGCGCAGCGCGCTGAGTCGCGAGGGTTCAAAGTCCGGATGATTAACGAGCATGCCCAACATGGTCGGGACCATCAGTGTGTGGGTGACCTTTTCGCTCTCCAGTAAGTCCATCACCTTGGACGGATCAAAGCTGGGTAAGAAGGTGTGGCACAGTCCAAAGGTGCAGGCGGCACCAGAAAAAGCACCGTCTGCGAGGTGGAACATAGGGCCGGCATGCAAATATACATCGCCCATTTGATACTCGGAGCCACTGCTCACGCTAAGATTGTTAAACCACAATGCTTGCTGAGACAGCATGACCCCTTTGGGAAATCCCGTCGTACCCCCGGTGTAGTAAAGACCCGCAAGATCCTCTCCACCGCGCTCAGCATCCTCACAGGGCTCATGGGCCGCAATGAGGCTTTCATAATCCAGCGTGCCCTCAGGCTTGTCACCCTCGCCGGTAAACACGATGTGCGTTAGCGAAAGCTCGGCGGTCATTTCTTCCAACATGGGTGCAAAAGCGTCATCAATGAACAAAACACTTGCTCCCGCGTCACTCACTGCGTAGGCGTTCTCCGCTGCAGACCAACGTGTATTCATGGGAACGACCGCTGCACCGGCCCACCAGACTGCAAAGTAGTACTCCAGATAGCGGTCACTATTAAGAGCCAGCATTGCCACGCGATCACCCGCAGAAACATCCATAGCGCGGATCGCTGCGGCTAATCGAGCAACACGATCCTGCATCTCTGCCCAGTTGTGATTGCGACCAAGATGCCGCGTCGCAGGCGCTTTAGGGGTGGCACGGGCGTTGGACTTGAGGAACTCCGTCACTGAATACATGCTTTTTATCCTTATAATTACTCGTGAGTTGCAAAGCCTGTAGTGTAGGCCAGAGCGCGAGCGATGCCAGCTATACTAAGCGTGTTCGGTTAGAGAAATTACAGCAGTGTTTCAAGTTTACCCATGGAGTTTGCGTCAGATGCCGTTTGCCCCAGCTCTTCTGCTGCTCGCCGGTGCAGCGCCGACTTTGGCAGATCTACCCGAGGCCTATGCCGGTTACACGGGTAGCTATCCGGGATTTTCGCTAGTACTGGATGATCGTTTCGACTCCTTTAACAGCGCCGTGTGGTACTCAGGCGACGGTGCCGTTGGCAAAGAGGCGATGTGTCGTTTTCAGGATCAAGGCACTCGCATCAACGACGGAAACCTGGAACTCATTATTGATAAGCAATATGTACCGGGCGGTTGGTCAGAGGATCATCAAAAACTCAAGGATCCCTATGACTACGTCTGTGGCGAAGTGCGCACGCGACCCGGAAAGCGAATCCTATATGGTCGCGTAGAGACACGAATGCGCGCTCCAGACAGGCAAAGCGCTTCGGGGTACATTTCATCGCTTTTCACTTACGTTAACGAGGGCAACGAGCAATTCGATAGAGAGTGGGAAGAAATTGACATTGAGCTTGAAGGCGGCCGCCCCGATGCGTTTCAGGCAAACCTGATTTACGGACTTGACGCCGAGGCCTGGAGTGAGACCCGCCGCTTCGGAGCCTGGGAACACAAAATTGATGTGGGCCCTGTAGATACCTGGCGCGTATTTGCGATCGAATGGCTGCCGGAAAGCATTAAGTGGTTTGTCGACGGCAAACTTATCAAGACTTTAAACGCCGACGACATAGACTGTGATCTCTCCTGTGTTCCACCTCAACAATCACCTACACCGATACCCGACACGCCGGCAGATGTCATGATCAACTTCTGGATTCCAAACGATGATATTGAGGATGTATTCGGGGGAAACAAGGGTCGTAATGAATATCCCATGCGCAGCCGCTACGATTGGTTACGCATCTATCAATACGACGCACAGCCGCTAGAGAACTGGGCGGAGCAGGCAGCGCAAATTATGCGCGCTGACGATTGAGTGCTGTGCTTCGCGCCATAATATTTGACCTGGACGGGACGCTAGTGGATTCCCGTCTCGACTTTACTGCGATGCGCGCCGAGCTGGGCGCGCCAGAGAATCTGGGGCTTTTAGAGTACGTCGAGACGCTGTCGTCAGAATCAGCACGCCGCGAAGCCATGGCAGTGATACATCGACATGAACTGGCGGGCGCCGAAGCGGCCCAATGGATGCCCACTGCAGAAGAAGCGCTGCATGCTTTACATCAACAGGGCACACCCATTGCCATAGTGACTCGCAATAGTCGCCATGCGGCACAGCTCACCATGCGGCGACTGAATATGCCGGACATTCCCCTGAAGGCGCGAGAAGATGCCGCCCCAAAGCCTGACCCAGAAGCTCTCCTTATGGTCGCCGCAGATTGGAGCATAGATCCAAAGCACTGCGCCTATATCGGTGACTTTCGCTACGACATACAGGCTGCACAGCGAGCGGGGATGCTTCCCGTTCTATATAGCCAGGGCGGTGAACCTCATGAGAACTACGACAAACAGCTACAGGTATTAAGCGACTTTCGTGTTCTTCTTGCCCTGCTCCATGAGCAATCTGATTCAAGCTCAACCCCGTAACTCTCCACTCGTTTATTACTCCATCAACCGGTAACTCCGGGTACAAGGCGACGCTATGCACAAGGCCTATATCATCCACGAAAATCGCGAGTGGAGTGCGCCTCTTTAGGAAGCCCTTCAGACCCTCGGCGTACCCCATGAAGAATGGTTTCTTGACGAGGGCAATTTAGACTTGTCCCAGGCCCCGCCGCCAGGGATTTTCTACAATCGCATGAGCGCCTCTTCGCATACGCGAGATCACCGCTATGCACCAGAGTACGCAGCAGCAGTTATCGCCTTACTGGAGTGTCACGGTCGCCGCGTGCTTAACCCGGATCGCGCACTGCAGTTGGAGGTGAGCAAAGTCGCTCAATACGCAGCACTGGAGGCGCAGGGAATCCGCACCCCCCGAACCATCGCCGTCGTAGGGACTTCGGGTCTTAGTGAGGCGGCCGCAGAAATGGGCGCTCCATTTATTACTAAACACAATCGCGCGGGGAAGGGCTTGGGTGTGCGGCTGTTCCAGTCCGTCGAGGAGCTTGAGCAGTACGTCGCTAGCGACTCCTTTGAGGTACCCATCGATGGCATCACCCTGATACAACAGTATATAGCCGCACCCGAGCCATTTATCACCCGCTGTGAGTTTGTGGGCCAGGAGTTTGTCTACGCCGTGCGCGTCGACACCTCTGATGGCTTTCTCTTATGCCCTGCGGACGAATGTCAGGATGAAGACGCTACCGTTTGCCCCGCGACTTCTGCGGCTAAGTTTGAAATCATCGAAGACTTTGATGACCCGATCATCGAAGATTACCGGCGCATGCTTGTCGCAAACGATATCCACGTAGCCGGTATCGAGAACATCATCTCGGCCGACGGTAAGCGCTACACCTATGACATCAACACCAACACCAACACCAACTACAACCCGCGGGCGGAGCATAGGGCTGGCAAGTCTGGCATGGGTGAAATCCGCGTAGCAGTCGATTTTTTTGCATTCACCGCCAACAATATGACCTATGCTGCCGCAGGCTACACGCTAGGCTACTGGCAGTTTTTTCCGGTCGCTGATGGCGAAGACTTCGGAGTCATCCCGGTTTGGGGTTTTGCAAACGTCGTTGAGTCACGATCCGATGCCGTCGCGGTGGGCGAGCGACTCTACGGGTACTTCCCCCCTGCCGACTCCCTAATCATGCTGCCCGAACGTGTGGACGACAAAAGCCTGTTTGATGGTGCCGAGCATCGCCAATCGCTGCCTCCCCTTTACAACCGTTATCAGCGCGTACGCAGCGGTGGTCCTGTGCAAGCAGAACAGTTACAGGCTTTGTTAGGCCCCCTGTACAACACTTCATTCTGCCTCTGGGATCAAATCAAAGAGAACGACTACTATGGTGCTAAGCAGGTGCTACTTCTGAGTGCATCCAGTAAGACAAGCATTGGGCTCGCGAAGGCGTTGGCCGATGATCCAGACGCCCCACCGGTGATTGGACTGACTTCCTCAGGCAACGTCGACTTTGTGAACAGTCTGGGCTACTACGATGGTGCTATCGACTACAAGAATCTGGCTAGCGTAGTTAACACACCGACAGTAATTGTAGACATGGCCGGTAACGCAGGCACAGCGCAAGCGCTCCGCGACCACCTGGGCGACAGTCTCGCCTATTTCATCAGCGTTGGCCTCACCCACTGGGACCAGGCCGACACACAGTTAGACAGTGGCAGAGAACGTCACGAGTGGTTCTTTGCCCCAAGCTATATTCTGGAACGCAGCAAGGCTTTGGAGCGGGGCGAATTTGTCAGAAATGCTCAGAGCTTTGTCATGGGCGCTGCGGCCGCAGCAGGTGAGTGGTTAACCCTACAGGAAGCCAACGGCGTGGAGGATTTCAGCAAGCACTATCCCGATATTTGCGCTGGCGCCATGAACCCCGCCGAGGGGCTAATTTGCAAACTGTAACTTTGCTTCTGTGATAGCCAGGTTGTGGCTGGTCTAGGACTAGCTGCGCTTACTAACGCACAACATCGTCGAAAGCCCGCTGAAAGGCGGGTCTTGCCGAAAGCCGCGACGCATAGGCTTTGAAAGCATCGTTCTGACACATGCCGTAGGCACGTGCCCAGTTGATACTGTGACCCATCACAATATCTGCCGCGCTAAATTGGTCTCCGCAGATGTACTCTGCGGCAGTTAAACGAGCGTGTAACTGAGGCTCAACCTCCGTCGCGATTTTTTCCATCGCGCGATCTATCGTGCGCTTGTCCGAATCAGACTCCGGCAGCAAATCCCGATGCACACGGATTTGCCAAAGCATGGAATCCATCCAGTTGCCTCCCAGCTGCAGCATCTGCAGATAGTCAGCGCGCTGTGGGGACAGCTCTGCGGTGGGCGCCAATTGTTTATCCGGAAAAGCGTCCGCCAGCCACTCCACCATCGCCGTGCTCTCCAGCATGTGCTGGACGCTTCCATCAGACCAGGTGATCTGCAGCACAGGCACCGCATGGTTAGGATTCATGGCAAGAAACTCTTGAGCGTATTGCTCACCCTCCAAAAGCTTCATCGTCGCTAATTCAAAATCATCCCCGAAGGTTTCTATCAGTGCCCAGCGGACGCGAGCACTTCGACTGCCCGGGAAGTGGAACAGCTTTAAGGCTTGAATTTTCATGCAGAGGGACTCTCTGTAAAGACCAAAACAACGCTACCATAGTTCTCCAATTTCTAGCGATGCAAGCACTATGGATGAAACAACCCAGGGCGGCGGTCTTGCCGAGTCGAGTGGCGAGGCGGTTGGAGGCTTCCTCTCCGGCATACCTGCCGCATTGAGTGACTTTTTTGCAGGCGTGGGTAAGGGTGCCGGCGTCAACGGCATGTTCGATTGGGCGGCATTGATAATCGGGCTCGCACTACTCCTTGGCGCAGCGCGAGGAATCCGGCGCGGTCGTATTGTCGGCCCCGTGGTGAGTGGCTTTATCGCCGTTGCATTGATGGGTTGGGCCGTGTCCTAAGCCCTATGGCTATTCGAGCGCCGGATCTTCCGCAGCAGGACATAGCAACGCTAGCATTGCCAACCAAAGCAACAAGATAGCTCCCACCGTTCGCTCGTAGGCCCCGAGCCAGCTCGCGTCGAGAAATGGAATCACGGGAATCAAAGCTAGCCACAGGACAAAAAACACCGCATTGAGCCTCGCCATGCGCGGCGCCCTCCCCGGTAAGTCCCGCTGAATCAGCCCCATCACAACACCGACACTGCTTGCCAGTACGGCCAGGGGATCATTAGCGTTGGGGCCGAACAATTGCGCATACGGCGCGCTGACAAAATAGAAAGCCACAAAAAGAAGCAGCGCTCCGTTAAAAACCATGAGCACGCAAGCACACTTCCAGAGCGGTGACGATTCAATAGCGCGCCAGAGCAGTGCGGCGAGCGCCAGCTGCACTGCAGCGAGTAAGACGAGGGCAGAGGTATGCACGATACCGCCATCCCCTCGACTGAGCTGACTAATCGGGGAGCTCATCGCACTGGCGGATGACAGGGACATCACCAGTAAGTGCGCGCCGAACATTAGAAGCACACCGAATAAAATAAATCGGCGTAAACCCAGAGAATCGTTGCCCGCTGCGGTGGAAAACATGAGAAGCGCCAGAGAGTTGAGTCGAAGAGTGGCGTTTTGTAAAAACTTAGTTTACACGTCGATTCTCAGGAACTCACCTGCACTAATGTTGAGCTACAGCGCCCAGCTTCTATCGATGTAGCTGACTGACATGAACTGGAGATCAATGGCTTACGGTGCTGTATCCTAAGCCCATCACGCTCACCCATTCATTTGAGGATTTTGGAATTGCGTAGGGATATACAGTTTCTGCGTGGCATTGCAGTGTTATCGGTGGTTGTCTATCACGCCGAAATATTTGAGCTGCAAAACGGCTTTCTGGGCGTCGACATTTTTTTTGTGATCTCAGGCTTTCTGATTACCACGCTCATACTAAAGGGCATAGAGCAGCAGTCTTTTTCCTATATCGAATTCTACGGACGAAGAGCACACAGGCTTCTCCCAGCGCTTTACTCGACACTACTTTTTACGACATTGGCCGGGTATATCTTCCTCACTCACCGCCAATGGGACGACTACTTACAGCAACTTCTGGGCGCTGTGACATTTACATCAAACATGGTTTTACCGTATCAGGTGGGCTACTTCGATGACGCTGCAGAAACCCGGCCGCTGCTTCATATTTGGTCTCTGTCACTTGAAGAACAATACTATTTCCTAATCCCACCCCTTCTGGCCGTTTGTGCAAAGCGATGGCTTGCTCCCGTTTTGCTGACCCTTGCCGCAATGAGTTTGTTCGTTTGTTTTAGCTTTCTCAACATGGAAGGGAAATTTCTTGGGCTTGAGGGGACCGAGCTCGCTTTTTACATGTTTCCCTCGAGAGCTTGGGAGCTTTTGGCAGGATCACTTTTGAGTGTATGGATGCTCCGCAATCCAACGTTCAGTATTCCCCGGCAGATAAAGTGGATATCGCTCATAGCTCTCTTCGCGCTCTTGGCCATTTCTGTTGATGGCGACCATCCTCGGGGCGACGCCCTGGTGGCTGTGCTACTCACTTGTGTACTGATCGCTGGACAAGACAATTGGCTTCCACAGTTTCCTCTAGTGGAGTGGGTAAAAAAAGTCGGGGACTGGTCCTACTCCTTGTACCTGATACATTGGCCGCTACTGGCATTTGCGCACATCGCGTATCTGGGGAACGTGCCGTCGTCGGTCCGCTATGGTCTTGTGTTCTCCTCCTTGATTCTGAGTTTTGCACAGTACCGCTATGTCGAGACGCCCTTTCGGGTTTCACAACGCAGTCGAAATTACCGCAGCTTGCGAACCTTCGTTGCTATGACGACCTGTGTGCTCCTGGTCGCAGCGCCACCTGCTACCCAGAGCTTGGGTCTACGCGATGTGCCGGGACCGGATTTTCAGCAGATACGCCGTAAAAACTTCGGTCTACACAGAATTTGTGTGCTCAAACCCCCTTTCGCTATCCCCGGTCGATGCAAGACGGACCCAAACCCCAAGGTTGCCGTTTGGGGCGATAGTTATGCCATGCATCTCGTACCGGGCTTGAGGGAAAACCCAGCAACCAGCGACTCCATCATTCAGTTAACTCGCTCGGGCTGCACACCTGCTACGGATTTGGCGCATCTTACAAAAGGGACGGCTCAAGCCCGGCAATGCAGAAGATTTAATGCCAGAGCATTGAGGTACATCTTAGAGAGTCCCTCCTTAAAGTACGTGGTGCTCAGCTCTCCCTTTGGCTATTTCTTTGATTCCGGACACAGGCTATTGATTCAAGATGAGATGGTGCCATACAGCAAACATCTGGTAGTAGCTGACCTCATAGCAACCATTGACACCCTGCTCGAAGCCGGCAAAACACCATTAATCATTTCGCCACCCGTGTTTGCGGGCTACAACGTGGGTGAGTGTTTAGAGCGCGAAATGACCGGCGCCCTTATTCTGGGGCGTGACGGCTGCAAGCTCCCCTTAGAATTTCACCTCGCTCGCCAGGCGCCCGTCATCAACGGCTTAAACGAAGTAAGTAAAGAAACCGGTATCAAGATACTGTGGCTCTCAGACCTGATGTGCGAGGGTAAGTCCTGTCAAAGCAAACTTGGGAATGTTCCGCTGTTCAGAGATCGTGGCCACTTAACGGATGAGGGATCAAAGCTTCTTCTAAAAAATGCAGACCTTTGGTAACAGCGCGCTTCATAGCTGTCTGCGGGTGTAGCGGTTACCGTAACCTATAGAGATTGCCTTTATGATATTTGTTATCCCATGCGGGGGAATACCATGGCTCGCGGTCCAGTCGAACTGTCACCAAGTTGTCCTCTGAAACCTGTCCATGATTGAGTGGCTAGGCTCTCTTGCGGCTCTCGTTGCCTGGGGTTTTGCCCTGTACGTATATTGGGTTTCGCCTAGGACAAAGAGCTCTAGTCTCCTGGTCTTAATGCTGTTTGTCGATGGACTGGCCGTTATCAGCAGCGGCACCTCCTGGCCTTTTGTCGATCGACTCATCAATCTCGGCAAACCGTTCTGGTGGCGAGTTCACGTCGCTTCGGATTGGGCGCTCATCGGCGTGTACCTGACCTTTATAGGCACCACCGTTGAGTCGTCGCTGGCCAAACCCATGCGTGGCCCCCGCACCCAACTCTTTGTGCTCATCGCGGGCGTCATCATGGCTGCACTCATGATGCCCCTTCAGGTGGAGACCTTTCGGTCAGAATTCGCGGCCTACTTGTACAGTCTGATCGCCCTGGTTCTGACCTGGGGATTTGCAGCTGCGCTCCACGCCTGGATGAGCGCATCCAACCTAGCCTCCAGGGCTCGAGCCGCCGCCTTCAGTCTGGCATTTGGACTGCGTGATACCGTCTGGATGATTACGTTCCTCATTACTGGCGCCTTCAATCTTGGCTATCTGGACGAGTCAAACACGATGTTTTTCTACGGCACAGCAGTGGCCTATGTGTCGGCGGTTATCGTTTACGTACCCCTTGTTGCCTACGGCATGCTGCGCACACAGCTATTTGACATCGATCTGCGTATTAAGCGCACATTAAAGCGCAGCACCGTGGTAGCGGCCTTTGTCGCGATCTTCTTTCTCATCTCAGGATTGGCCGAGCTGTTTTTCTCTGCCGCTCTGGGAAACCTCATGGGTATACTTTGCACTGCGGGGCTGGTGTTTTTTCTGGACCCCATCCAGCGCGCTGCCGAGCGCTTGTCGAACGCGGCCATGCCCGAGACAAACGACACGCCAGAATACGAAAACTTCAGAAAACTACAGGTCTATGAATCGGCAGTGCAAGCGGCAGTGGACGACGGGGCCGTACCGGCTCACAAACGCGCCATCCTCGATGCTCTGGTGACATCCTTAGGGATCAGTCCCGAGGTCGCTTTGAGATTAGAGCAGGATGCTTTAGGCAGTTAGACTAACAATGAGTCACTCCAGACGCTCCACAGATAAAGCACAAGTAATAGGAGGGCGCGCAGCGTGAATACCGCTTTGCATCTGACTTCATCCGTGACGAAAAGTCTCGCAACCATGGGATGGTTGCTGGTCGTCGTAGCCTGCGCCAGCACCGAGACAGTCGTCGAGACTTCGACCACTATTGAGCACAGCGTTTCCGACGGCCCTCAACCATGGACCCAGGCAGCGCCAAACTATGACGCAGATGCCGTTCGCTTTGCGGTGTTCTCAGATCTCACCGGTGGCGAGCGCGAGGATGTTTTCAAAGTTGCGGTAGAACAGATGAATCTGCTGCGTCCCGAACTCATCGTCAACGTTGGAGACTTAATCGAAGGAAGCTCAAACAGAGCCCAGATAGAGGCTCAGTGGCAGTCTTTTGATGAGCGCGCAGATAAGTCGGTGGCTCCAGTACTCTATACCGGCGGCAACCATGACTTGTTGGGTCAGGTACCCCGCGAGGCTTGGGAGGATCGCAACGGACCACGCTACTATCACGTGCGCTATCGCGACGTATTGTTCCTGATTCTGGATACCGAAGACCACTCTGTTGCCCGGCTCGCGGAGATTGCCCAACTGCGCCTGGCTGCTATAGAAGTCGCAAAAACAGAAGGCTGGGACGCCTTTGCCAAAACCGAATACGCCAACCTTCCGGAAGATGAAACCGGGATCATATCGCCTACACAGGCCGACTATATGCGCGACGCTATCGCCGCAAACCGGGACGTCAAATGGACGTTCGTCCTCGTGCATAAAGCGCCCTGGGCAAGCGACGATATGGCGACCTGGCAATCCATTGAAACCGCACTAAGTGATCGTCCTTACACCGTGTTTCATGGCCACCGACACAGCTACCAGCACAAGACGCGTAACGGTCGGGACTATATCCGGCTGGCTACAACCGGCGGCGTCTTTCTTCCCGAAGCAGGTCTATCGATGGACCAGATCGTATGGGTGACCGTAGACGCCGAAGGCGCGCACATAGCCAATCTGAAGATGTCGGGCATACTGGATAAAACCGGCAAGCGGCCTCTTAACGGAGACGCGCTGTGCCTGGATTCAAAGGATTGCCCTGAAGAGTAATCAGGAGCCGGCAGCATCCCAAATTGGTTTGAGGGCGGAGTAACCGCCTGCGTTCATCGCATTGCTAAAGCCGGCTGCTGAGAGGCTCTTTGTCGCGATGCCCGATCGGTTGCCACTGCGGCAATACAGCACAATCTCCGTCGACTTGGGTGTCTCCAGGGCAGCAAGCCCTTCAACGATCTCGCCGTGAGGAATGTTAACAGCCCCGGGCAAGTGTCCCGTCGCAAATTCCTCGGCGGTTCGCACATCAACTAATAAAGCGCCGCCCTGTACCGCTGCCAGCGCCGCTTGCTTGGTCTCGTCAGCGCCACCACAGGCGGCGAGCATCACACTACCCAGCAAAACCGCTATTTTCTTAAACACCTATATAACCTCTCATCAATACCACGGCGACAACGCCCTGCTTGTCACAATTATGCCCTTTCCCTTCGCTTATTAGTAAGTTCGAATAGGGATCAAAGCGAAAATCAAAAAGCTCAGGTGGTTCTCCGTGGAAGGATCAACAAGTATCATCTAGACAGTACCGTTGAGCGAGCAAAGGCCTAACATCGCCCACTCACCACGGCAGATAACGCGGAGTTCAAACTCGGAGGTTTATATGTTCGCAGGCAGGATTAGTGTGGTTCTTACCCTTTGTGCCGCCCCATTGTTGGCGCTCGACGCTGTGGCGGGTTCCGCTACCGTCGCCTCTAAAGATGGTGGTTCATCAACGTTTGAATACAACGAACAGTTTCTGCGAGTGGGTATTCCGGGGCAAGGCGGATACGCTTTGGTGCGAGACGGTTCGATCTATACCGTTATGCAACAAGATGGGAACACCCTGGTTATTGATGCGGGGTCCGCGATGAAGGGCATGGGCGGCGGCGCGGCTCCTGCAGTACCTAGCCAGTTCAATTCTAAAATTGAATCCTTGGAAAACACTGGGCGGTCGGAGACGGTAGCGGGTATTAAAGGCGAGGTATACCAACTCAACTCTAAGGATGAAAACGGCAATCTACAAAGCGAAGAAGTGGTGCTGTCGGATGATCCTCGGGCACTGGAGTTGCGTGATGCCTTGTTTCTCATGGTGGGTGTGGCCGCCCAACTCACGGCCGAGGGTACCGTCGATAACACGCAGTCCATTAAGAAAGCCCTCGCCGATATCAACTCGGGCATCTTACGCTACGGTCAGGAGATGACTGTCACCAGCATTGACGGCGACGCAGTGGACGCTTCGCGCTTTGAGTTACCGGCAGCGCCCCTCAATCTGCAGGGGATCGGCTCGATGCTTAACAATATGTCCAAGAGAGGTCAGTAGGCAGCAGTGCGAAGACCACCTTGTTGCTTTGGGAGTTATTGCTACGAGCGCCATCGCTTTAGCCGGCATCTCTGCAAACGTAGCGGCCCAACAAGAAGATGGTGAAAATCGTAGTCAGGGAAAACGCCGCGGGCCCCCACCTGAAGCACTGGAGGCCTGCGCCAACCTGAGCGAAGGCGAAGTCTGCGGATTTACTGGCCGCCATGGCGATATGACCGGCGTCTGCTTTGCGCCGCCCAAGGAAGACGCGGCCCTAGCCTGCGCTCCTGAAGGAGGACCGCCCAAGCATCGTGAACGTGGTGAAGAGATGGAGCAAATAGAAGACTGATCTCCTCATGGGCCTAAATCGAGCCAGGTGATCAAAGATCCAAACAGGTGGCCGCCAGGGGCCGCCAGTGATCCGGAACAGGATTGTTCTCGCAAATCAGCGTGAGGACCTTTTCGCGATTTTCCACAGCGCGGGACGCAACGTTCTGACGAACGATTTCAAAAGCGGGTTCGTCGCGTATACCGTCAAAAATAGGCTCAAGGAACACTATCGGATAATCGAGTCCCGCGCTTTCCGCTGCCTGCAGTGCCTGAAGAGCCGCTTGCTTATCGTTTTCAAGAGCCGCTATGAGCGCTACATTAAAGTGCCACCAGCGAAAGGCAGTAAAACCAGCTTCGCCAACACTGGCTGAAAGTGCCTTCAGGACCTGTAGCTGTTCCGCCGCCGCCTGCTGCCAAAGTTCGACAGCTTCAGCGAAGCGCCCCTGCAAATAGATACTGGTCGCGAGACTCGAGATGTTTTCCAAGGACTCGGGGTCTGCTGCCACCGCTTGACGAAATGCTTGCTCGGCCTCCTCAAAACGAAGAGCGCCCAGCAACACCCAGGGACGAACAGTCCGATCGATACGCAGTGCCTCATCCAGCAAGCCGCTATTCACAAAAACTTCGGAAATCTCGAAATTCACCAACAGATCACGGGAGTCCAGCGAGTATGCAAGCAACAATTGCTCAAGCTGCAGATGTATTTTCCCTTCACCGCGGTAAGCCCTTGACTGTGCCACGTGGCTTGCCCACGGCGATTGCGGAGCGATAGACCGGGCTATCCCCAGAGCCCGTTCAGGCTCCCCGGCATTGGCAATGAACGTAACAGCGTTAAGGCGTCCAACAACAGTCAATGGATCAAGACGCAATAGCTCTTCTCTCGCCTCTACCGCCTGTACCGCCATGCCAAGCCCGTTAAGCGCATTAACGCGCCAGTTGAGCGGATCTGCATAATTCGGCCGTATGGCAAGCGCCAACTCGCTGTTCCTTAAATACTCCTGATCGTCAAAATTGATCCTCGCAAGAATAGCTCGCGCCGCCCACAGCTCCGCAAAATTATCGTCAATAGCTTCCGCCGCTGCTAACTGCTCACCCGCTCTCTCGTTAACCTCATCGATGCTTAGGTCACCATAGGTTCCCGAGGTCGCCGCCAACAGGGCAATGCCAATCGCCAACTGCGCACGCGCCGGCGCATAGTTAGGGTCTAATCGAACCGAGCGCTCAAGCTCCACCACGCCAGCGGTAATGGACTGGTTGCCGCGCTGATTATAAGCCCGCGGCCTTTCAAAAACGCTTCGTAAGCCGCCGTATTGGCTGTCGCCTTGCTGGCGTCCGGCGTAGTTACGTCGTCCAGCGCAAGCTCTGCCCTCAAAGCGTCTGCTATTGCCGCTGAGATCTCGTCCTGAATGGCAAAAATATCCTCCAGCTCTCGATCGTAGGTTTCGGACCACAGATGAAAGCCACCTTCGGCCTCGATAAGCTGGGCAGTTATGCGCAGCTTTGTGCCGGCCTTGCGCACGGAGCCTTCAAGCACATGGCCTACCTTAAGCAACTGTGCAATCTCACCAATGTCGCGATTATCGCCCTTGAACTGAAAAGAGGAGGCTCGTGCCGCTACTCGCAACGCAGGAATCTGGGCAAGCACATTGAGTAGTTCTTCCGAGATGCCATCCGAGAAATACTCTTGCTCGGGGTCCGAGGAGAGGTTCACAAAGGGGAGTACCGCGATTGAGGTATCTTCGGAGGGCGCGCTTTGCTCTTTTGCCTGCGCTGCAGCCTCGGTTTGCTGGCGCAATGCATCCATGCTCGAGAGCTTATTGTTCGGTGTTGATACATCACTCGCAGCCAATTCTTGCGTTGCCTGGGACGGTTCGCGCAAGCGGCCATCCCAAAACAAATATGCCACGGCAACTACCAAGGTAGCGATAATCAAAGTATCGAGCTTACGGCGTGTCTGATGCACCACAGACACACCCTCTTCGATCTCGGACTCGCGCTTAAGACCCTCGGGTGTCAGTTCAAAAACCCAGGCAAAGATCAGTGCGGGGAACAGGCCCAGGAGCAGCAATACCAACAAGGCCTGCATCACCCAATCAGGAGCACCAATGTTCTCCATCACCATATCGGCAACCTGCAGCAACAACCACGCAACTACGGCATAGGCAATTCCGACACGGACAACGTTCCTGCGATGTAACTCGCTGCATAAGCTCATGGGCTGTCTCTGATTTTACGCTGGCTACGTTAGCAAAAGGCCCGTCAGGCAACCAGAAAAACTGTTTGCGGCAAAACCAGTAACTGAGTGTCATCGTCTACGACGATGGGTACACTCTCGCACCACATTCGCCCGTCGTTAGGACAAGCATGCGCATTATCGAAATCAGCCGCGAGCCCGTAGAGCTCTACAAGATTCTTAAATTCGAGGGCCTTGTCACGACGGGCGGCGAAGCCAAGTTACTCATCGGTGATGGTCAGGTGCTGGTCAATGGAGAGATCGAAACGCGCAGGCGGCGCAAGATGCTGAATGGCGATATCATCGAGTTCCGATCCGAAACCCTTCAGCTTCAGTTGGTGTAGCAGTTAAAGATTATGCGCGTACTCATTGAAAACTACCGTAACCTCACCGCCGGCCACTGTGGCAGCGGCTCCATGCGCAATCTGATCTTTCATTACACGGGACTGGAGTTAGATGAAGGCGTCATATTCGGCTTAGGCTCGGGACTCGACGCGGTGTATTTTGACTACCCCCACGCCGATCCCCCGTACATGTGCTTCGGACGGGGATCATCTTTTGAAACGGATGTCACCGATGCGCTGGGTATCGATTATCGAGAGACGCCCAACCCCAATGATACTCAAGCCTGGGAAGACGTGCGCCAGGAGGTGATCGCCGGCAGACCCACAATGCTCTCCGGCGACATCTACTACCTTGATTACCGTAAGTTTAAAGTGCACTTTCCGGGACATCGCTTTGTGCTGCTGGGCTTTGATGATGAAAAAGACGAAGTCTATGTCGCCGATCGAACCGAAGAAGAAACACAAACCTGCTCCACCGAAGGCGTGCGACTAAGTCGGAATCCACCGGGAGGAATGTCTACCTACAATACCTGGGGTAAGTTTCACTCAACACAGGTGCGCCACAGCCTACCCGATGCCTGCGAAATAGCGCTGCGTAAAACCGTAGAGCGCATGCTCAACTTTGACCACAGCCAGCGAGATCTCATGGCGAACTTGCGCGGCAACGGTGACGGCGAACTCTCCGTAGGCCTCGAGGGCCTTCGCACCCTTGCCAATCAACTCCCCCGTTGGGCAGAGCTAGAAGACCCTGTGTCTCACGCGCAATATCTGGACAACGCCATCATCAAATTTGGCACCGGCGGTGGATTTTTTCGGGATCACTACGCCGCCTTTATGCGCTGGGCTGCCATACAGCGGCCCGATCTGGTGGGACCGACAACCGTAGCATTGGCTGAAGGCGCAGCACGGGAGTGGAATGCACTCTCACCAATCATGCAGGGTATTGTTGCAGCGCCCAAAGACGACCCACTCTGGCAACAGGCGCAAGAGAAGCTAGAAGAAATTTACGAGCAGGAGTATTCCCTGTTCGGGCACCTGGCAGATACGGTGTTAAAGACGGGTTAAAGCCCAACTTCTAATAAAGTCTTTATCATCGAAGCCAAACCCTAACAGGCTTACCAAGCTAAATGCGAGTCACAAGGAACCCTTGCTGCCTCTAATCAAGAGCGAAAGTCTTGATAAGCACCGTCACCCCAGCCCACGAGCAAGTCGTTCTTAAAAACCACCGGTGTCATCTCATCTCGCGTGGTCTGCCCATCGGGGTGCTTACGCTGGGTTCGGTAAAACAGGACACGTACCTCTTCTCCATCGCGGGTAAACGCTTCGGAGTCGGTCGGGGTACCCAATTTCTCCACTACAGCGCTGCGTGTAACACCGAGATCCAGTTGGCTAATCATCTCGCGATTAACCCGCTGATCTTCGCGCCAGTCATCGGACGTGACTCGCTCGCCGTTAATGTAAACACAGCCGCTGGCAGCCATAGATAGAAGGACAACCAATGATACTTGGGCTAAAGATTTCACGAATATTTCCTCGATAGGGGATGTGCCTAAGAACGCTACCCGCACAACGCAGAGCAGCATTGTTTGAGTGCTTATGATTCGATGATTCTTTGAGCAGATCAATTACCTGGCGCCGCCATCCATCGCAGGTAATGCTCGTTTTGTCGTTTGCGTGCAGATCCACACCAGGTTTGCGTGCGATCTGCACGATTTGGGTGCGTGCTCAATACCGGCCCCTCATAAGCCCTCGACCTGCGAAGCCACCACCGTGGCCTGTATAGTGTCACCAATAATTGGAGCCTACCCCCATCGACAAGCTACGCTTGCACTATGACTCTCTGAGCCTTAGGCCTCTGGTCTTCTGGCCAACGTTTATCGTTCTGATGATGGCTGTGGCGTTCAGCATGATTGATCTGGAGCGTTTTCTGCAGATCACCCGATCTCTGAATGACATGATTCTCGAACGCTTCGGATGGCTCTTCAGCTACGGAAGCTTCTTTTTGGTTTTGCTTACGATTGCGGCTTACCTATCCCCCCTGGGGCGCGTAGTCATCGGAGGCGCTGGCGCTACGCCGCTACTGTCCAAGCCTCGATGGTTCTTCATCACCCTGTGCACAACCCTCGCCGTTGGAATACTGTTCTGGACCACGTCTGAACCCATCTATCACCTCAACGCACCACCCGTGAGCAAAGACATTCTGCCGGGCACAGAGGGTGCTGCCGCCTTTTCTTTAGCCGCTATGTTCCTCCACTGGAGTTTCACTCCCTACGCGATCTATACGATTCCATCGCTGACCTTTGCATTGGCCTTTTACAATCGACGCCTACCCTTTTCTATCAGTAGCTCTTTACGCCCCGTCTTCGGTCACTGGGTTGATGGGAAAACTGCCGACTTTATTGACACCCTGGCGCTCAGTGCCCTGGTTACCGGTATGGCCTCAAGCCTGAGTACCGGTGCCCTCAGCCTCATTGGAGGTGCCGGCGAGGTGATTGATGTGGATATCACGCCTCTGTCTCTGGGAATTGCCATTTCCCTGATTGTGGCAACCTTTGTCTGGTCTGCCGCCAGTGGTCTACATAGGGGCATCGCCAAACTGTCATCGCTCAACGCCGTGTTGCTGCTCTTTCTGGGCGTATTTGTCGCCGCCCTTGGACCGACGCTTTACATCCTGACATCCAGTGCCACGGGGTTGGCGACCTATGCCAGTACTTTTCTGGAAATGAGCTTGTTTACCGGCAGCATCTCGGGTGATGACTGGCCGTTGCAATGGAGCGTCTTTTATTGGGCTGTGTGGTTCGCCTGGGCGCCGGTGAGTGCACTCTTTTTAGGACGCCTTGGCCGGGGCTACTCGGTGCGCGAATACATCCGTATCAACTTTCTATATCCATCGCTATTTGCGGTCATCTGGATCAGCATCTTTTCGGGCACGGCCATACATATGGACATGAGCGTACCGGGCTCGCTCAATACAGCCTTGCAGGAACTGGGGCCAGGGAAAATGCTCTACGCGGTTTTTTCAAACTTTCCCTACAGTATTCTAACCGTGCCACTCTTGGTGTTTATCGCGTTCATCTCATTTGTGACGGCAGCGGACTCCAACACTGATGCCATCGGCAAGCTGTGTGCTCAGGGCGTGACCGCTGAGTCCGAAGAAAAGACCGGGCTTGGTGCCAAGATTGTGTGGGGCGCCATGATCGGCATTGTGTCCTGGACCATGGTGAGCTTTGCGGGGGTGGATGGCATACGCATGCTCTCCAATCTGGGAGGCATCGCGGCAGTGACTATCGTACTGGCGAGCAGCATCACACTGCTCAAGTGGCTTAAGAATCCGCGGCTGCTCGACTAAGTCTCGTCAGAGCAACCGCGACTAACCAAGCTAAGGCGCTCGTACTAAGCGACGCTCGCCACGCTTCGCACCCAATACCGCCTCGTGCTTAACGTACTCTTTAATCAAGTCCGCTTCGTCGGCGGTGAGGTATTCCTTCCATGCGGGCATACCGTTAGCAGCCAGGCCGCCCTCCATAACGATTGCCTGCCACGCGGGATCTACATCCTTGATGCGGTAGCGTAGATCCGGAATCAGGCCGGCACTAATCGCATTGCCGCCGTGGCAAACAGCACAGTACAAGTTAAAGAGATCGCGACCACTTTCTACAAACTCGCTGCTGGCCAACTCAACACCATCGGCTTCCAGCACCTGCTCCATTACCGGTACTTCGGGCAACTCTTCGGATGCTCCCAGCTTGAACACAAGGAGGCGGCTTATGTTGATCATGTTTTGGGGACCGCTTACCGAGCCAAAGGGAAGACCGGTTTCGCCGCCCCAGCCCTGGGCCACCGCCACATACTGCTCATCGTCTATGGTGTAAGTAATCGGAGACGCCATCACGCCGCCCTGTACGGGATAGCTCCAGAGTTCATCACCCGAGTCGGCAGCAAAAGCACTAAATGTCCCAGTTAAATCACCCTGAAACAGCAGATTTCCGTGCGTAGACAGCAGACCGGAACCCGAGTAGTAGCCCCGGGGCTTTCTCCATACCGCTTCGCCTTTGATCGGATCCCAGGCGATGAGCTCCGCTGCCAGGGCCTGTTTGCCAATAGCAGCCCGGGCCTCTGCGGGCACTTCATCAGGCATCCCCACCATTAGACCGGCATTAAAGTTAATGTGCCAAACGGCATCGCGCTCGAGGGTATGAAAGTCGTCAGCGTAAATGGCTGAGTGAGACTTGGCTGGAATATAAACCAGACCCGTGTCCGGGCTATAAGTCATGGGGTGCCAGTTATGGGCGCCCGAAGGTCCTGGCGACACCATGGTATCGGTATTGCCATCACGCATACCCGGCGCCTCTACAGGACGGCCGGTTTCCATATCGACATGTGTTGCCCAGGTCACCGGCATGTACTTTTCTGCTGACAGCAACTCGCCCGTCACTCGATCCAGTACATAAAAGAAGCCGTTCTTTGGGGCCTGCATCAAAACCTTGCGCTCTTGTCCCTCGATGGCCAGCTCAGCCAGAATCATGTGCTGAGTTGCTGTGTAGTCCCAGTTATCGCCCGGCGTGGTTTGGTAGTGCCAGGCGTAGTCGCCGGTATCGGCTTCTACCGCAACAATCGACGAGATAAACAAATTGTCGCCACCTTCGGGGCTACGGATCTTCTGATTCCAGCTCGCGCCATTCCCAACACCGATGTACAAAAAGTTCAGCTCAGGATCAAAGGCGAAGGAGTCCCAGGCGGTGCCGCCCCCTTTTCCGTTCTCCCACCACTTTCCAGTCCAGGTTTCTGCGATACGCTCCTGTGTCTCGTCCTCAAAGCCATCGGCGGGGTTTCCAGGAACGGTGAAGAAACGCCAGGCCTGCTCGCCAGTCACCGCATCGTAGGCGGTCACGTAACCGCGCACAGACATCTCAGCACCACCATTGCCGATGACGACCTTGCCGTTCACGATGCGCGGCGCGCCTGTGACGGTATAGGCGTCAGTGGTATTGATTCGCGTATCAACCTTCCAGACCACTTCACCCGTGTCTCTATCCAGCGCATACAAGCGACCGTCCAAGCTCGCGACGTACACGTTATTACCCCAGAGGGCCACACCTCGGTTTACGACGTCGCAGCAGGCCCGCACTCCGTAGTCCTTTGGGACCTGAGGATCAAAGTGCCAAAGCTCTTCCCCGGTCTTTGCATCGTAAGCAAGAACATGACCCCAGGAGGCGGTGGCATACAACTTGCCATCGGCCATCAAGGGTGTGGTTTCAATACCTCGATCCGTAGGAAGCTCTGCATACCAGGCAAGACCCAACTCTCCGACATTATCTTCGTCAATGGCGGCAAGAGGACTGAAGCGTTGCTCTCCATAGGTGCGACCGTGAGTGAGCCACTCGCCCGGAGCATCGTCGGCGGCAATAATTCGCTCCGCCGTGACTGCGCTTGAGCTTGGCGCTACGGGTGCCGCAGGAGCTTCTGCGATCGGCTCCTCCTTTTGGTCGCTACTGCAAGCGACGGTCAGCAGCAGCAGACCCGGGAGGAACACTTTTGCGATGTGCATGGGTTTGAGGTTCATTCCAAAGAATCCGTGTTTATTATTTGAGGCTCGAAAGCTTAGCAAAGTTCGGCCCCAAAAAAATGACTCTGGCGCCACCGACATGCTTGTCCATCCCGCCGGGCAATGGGACACTCAAAGGCCGCCGACCTGAGTACTCACCATGCACCCAAACACTACTCAAGCCCCCTCGTCTGTCATCCTGCTCATTGCACTGCTTGCATCCTGTCTAGCTTTGGCGGAAGACGTCACCGTAGGCGGCAAGGGACGCAACTGCATCGAAGATCCGCAGTGCATCAACCGGTTGCATCCTGAGATTCCTATGACCGCTTCGGCGAGACCGGGGCAGACGATCGTGCTGCATACCCGCAATGCGGGCGATTTCGACCTCGATCCCAACAGTACCTACGAAGACCCCCGACGAGCGACGGGTAACACTGGCCATGCCCTCACAGGGCCAGTTCACATCGAAGGTGCCAAAGCGGGGGACACCCTTGCGGTTACGTTGCTGAACGTAGCGCCCGGCCCCTGGGGTAAGACCTGGGTGGGCGCCGGTGGCTTTCTTGCAGACCACTACCCCACGGGGTTTGCTGCCACCTGGAAACTGGGCGCTGAGTACGCACACTCCGAACAAATTCCGGGCGTGCGCATTCCTATCAGCGCGTTTCCCGGCGTCATCACCACACTCCCAGACGACGCCATGGTCACCACGGCAATGGCACGCGAGACAGCCATATCCGAACTTGGTGCGCGGGTGTTTCTACCCAACCCGACTAACGCGACACCGGCTGAGTTTTGCGGCCCATCGGGTAAAGTCAAAGATGAATGTTTGCGCACAATTCCGCCTCGGGAGCATGGCGGCAATATGGACATTCGCTACATGCGGGCCGGTGTAACGATCCACCTACCCTGTCGTATTGATGGCTGTGGTCTGGCAGTCGGTGATGTGCATTACGCGCAGGGCGATGGCGAGGTTAGCGGCACCGCGATTGAGATGGACGCCACCGTCACCCTCACCACCGAGATTCTCAAAGAAGCACCGGCGCTGGGTGTTAGTTTTACGGGACCGGTGTCTACCCTGGCAATCCCGAGCGAGACTTACTTCGCTACCACGGGACTGCCGTTTAAGCAGGCGGGAGACGTGCCCGCGGATATGGCTTATCTGGATTCCCCCCGACTGGCAGCGCTGGAGAGCCTCCCCGACGATATCGCCCTCGCTGCACGCAACGCGCTCCTGGCGATGATTGACCACCTCGTCAAAGAATATGGCTTAAGCGTAGATCAGGCCTACGTCATTTGCTCTGTCGCGGTAGATCTTCGCATCGGACAACTTGTGGATGCTCCCAATGCCGGTGCGGTAGCACTCTTGCCGCTGGACATCTTTGTCGACGAAGAAACCGCGCAATGAGACAGCTGCTCCTGGCGGGCGCTACGGGTCTCGTTGGCCAGGCCATTCTCAGCAACCACGACCCCAGTCAACTGAAGATCACTACCGTGGGGCGTCGTGCGACCCAGCAGGTCGCCGATGAAATCATCACGGACTTTGTTCAGCCTGTGACCCTGCCGCCGGCGGACATGGCAATCAGCGCTCTGGGCACCACCATCGCGAGCGCAGGGTCCAAGGCAGCTTTTCGAGCGGTGGATTACGATGCCGTTCTACGTTTTGCGCAGTCTGCCCTGGCTGCCGGCGCCAATCACTTTGTGGTCGTAACTTCCGTGGGAGCTGACCCCAAAGCGCGCGTCTTTTATGCGCGTGTTAAAGGCGAAGTCGAAGACGCTCTCCAGGCAATGAACTTTCGTCGTCTCGATATACTGCAGCCGGGACTACTCCTGGGCGACCGCAGGGAAAGCCGGCCTGTGGAAACACTCATGCGCAGTATGGATCCTGTAACGAGGCTTTTTCTCAAAGGGCCTCTGGATCGCTATGCGGGGATCGGGGTCACCACTGTGGGGAGCGCGCTGCTAGCCTTATGTAAGGAGCAAGAACCCGGCGTGTATCGTCACGGAAACCGATCGATCCATCACTTGGCAGGCCTTTAAGACGACGGCGGGTCACCTGACGCGCAAGCTATGCGGCGCGGGCATTTGCAGTGAGCTGCCATTAAGCGACACAATCTCTTTTTTATCTTTGGTTCACTCTGAAATGTACCCTTTAAATTCTCGCGCCCTGCGCCTCTCTCTGTCAGCTATCTTTGGAGCAATTTTGATGGCTTGTTCAACTACCGACGAGTCCACTACTTCTCATAGGAACTCAGCCGCCCCGCTCAGCACCGATGCACAACTCACACTGGAAGCAATCTATGGCGAAGATGCCTACAAGGCTGAAAAGCCCGGACAGATAAAGTGGCTAAGCGATAACAGTGGTTACACCATGCTGGAGACACCAGCGGGTTATAACGACAGCTCAGATAACGATGATGAACCGTCAGCGCTGAGAGAAATTGTCTTTTATGATCCTGCAAGCGGCGAGCGCAGAGTGCTGGTAGGCATTGCCTCGCTTACCCCCGGTGACGCTGAAGATCCGCTTATTGTCGATGACTACGCTTGGTCCGACGATCAAAGCAAGTTACTCATCTACACCAACAGCAAAAAAGTCTGGCGCGTAAAAAGCCGTGGCGACTACTGGGTCCTGGACCTGGAATCACAGCAACTTATGCAATTAGGGGGAGATGCGCAGCCATCAAGCCTACAGTTCGCTAAATTCTCTCCAGATGGAACACAGGTAGCCTACGTCAAAGAGGCCGACATCTTTGTTGAGAGTCTCGACACCCAAAAAATTACCCGACTTACAGAGCGCGCCGGCGAACACATTCTTAACGGCATTATGAGCTGGGCTTACGAAGAGGAATTTTCTATTCGCGATGGATTTCGCTGGAGCCCCGATGGCCAGCGTATCGCGTACTGGCAGTTCGACACCTCCGGTGTGCGTAACTTCTCTCTCATTAACAATACCGACGAGCTTTACCCAAAGGTTACCGAGGTTCCCTACCCGAAAGTCGGCGAAACCATTTCCGCAGCCAAAGTCGGCACGGTCAGCGTAGAGGGTGGGAAAACAATCTGGGCTGAGTTGCCCGGCGACCCGCGGCAAATGTACGTGCCGCGCATGGACTGGTCGCTGCGCTCGGACCAAATCATTATTCAGCATGTAACTAGACGCCAGGATCGCAATACCGTGTTTTACGCCGATGTGAGCGACGGCGAAGTCACGCAGGTATTTGTAGAACAAGCACCTAACTATCTCTTCGATGTGGAAGACGTGCACTGGTTAAAGCAGAGCGGTGATTTTCTTTGGCTCAGCGAGAAGGACGGCTGGTGGCATATCTATCGCGCCAGCGGCGACGGTAAGACCCTTATCGACCTAACACCCGGAGAGTTTGACATCACTGATGTCGCCCACGTGGACGAAAGCGCGGGCTGGGTGTACTTCATCGCTTCGCCGGAAGCCATGGAAACCCGCTACCTGTTCCGCTCCCGTCTCGACGGTAGCGGCGACATGCAGAAGCTAACCCCTGCAGAGTTTGCCGGCACAAACAGCTATGAAGTCTCCGAAGACGGACGATGGGCAGTACATACTCACCAGAGCTTTTCTCAGCCACCCCAGTATCGACTGGTTTCTCTGCCGGAACATCGCGAAGTACGCGTCCTTGAGGATAACGCTGAGCTTTTGGCAAAACTCGCCAAGCTTGATTTACCTGAGCACGAGTTTTTTCGTGTGGAAGCCCGCGACGGTCTGCCGCTGGACGGTTATCTCATCAGACCATCGCAATTTGATGCCAGCAAACAGTACCCCATTGTCTTTTATGTCTACAGCGAAGTCGCCGGACAGACCGTCCGCAATGCCTGGAGCGGCAAGCGGCATCTCTGGCATCTATATATGGCTCAACAGGGTTACCTTGTGGCCTCCGTCGACAGTCGGGGCGCTCGCGCGCCCCGAGGCAGGGATTGGCGACAGTCCGTGTATGGCGGCATTGGCCTTCTCGCCTCTCGGGACCAGTCTGACGCGCTGACTGCTATGACCCAGCGATGGTCATACATCGACAAGGAAAAGGTAGGCATCTGGGGTCATTCTGGTGGCGGCTCCATGACGCTTAACATGCTCTTCCGTTATCCCAAGCAATACAAAGCCGGCGTCTCCCAGGCACCGGTCACGGATCAGCGACTCTATGACGCCATCTACCAGGAGCGCTATTCGGGACTGCTGGATGAATATGCGGATGCCTATGTCGAGAGTTCGCCGATTACCCATGCCAAAAACCTGGAGGGCGAGTTATTGCTGGTGCACGGGACCGGCGATGATAACGTGCATTATCAGAGCAGCGAGCGACTCATCAATGAGCTGGTTAGGCTAAATAAACCCTTTCGTTTTATGGCCTATCCCAACCGTACTCACGCAGTGGTAGACAGCGAGGGTGAAGGCACGGAATTGCATTTGAACACCATGCGGGCACGCTTTTTTGACGAACACCTCAAAGCGCAATGAACGTGAAATTCATGCACAATTTTGTGTTGGCGCTTATAGGAATGGTTTCTTTAAACAGCTGGAGTGAAACTGCCATGACACAGACTGACGACATTAGCGCCTTCGCTGCCGCTTACACTGCTGCCTGGAACAGTGACAATCCCGCCGAAGTCGCCGCGTTCTACGCCCCTGATGGCGTGCTTACCATTAATGAGGGCGAACCAGCCGTAGGCCGCGCGGCGGTTGAGCAGGTCGCGAGAGATTTCATGGTCGCGTTTCCTGACCTTGTGCTGACCAATGATCGCAACGAGTCGGTAAACGGTCGAGTGGATTACCACTGGACCTTCACCGGTACCAATACGGGTCCTGACGGCACCGGCAATGCCGTTGACTTCAGCGGTTTTGAATCCTGAATATTCAACGCCGACGGTTTGATTCAGGACTCCATCGGCAGTTTTGATGCCCAGGAATATAAGCGTCAACTCGCTGGAGAATAGCTTTAGACCCTAGGGTCTCGCGTAAACCTCACGCCCTGCAAAGTAGGTGTGGTCCACAACCAGAGACTTAAAGCTCTCGTTCATGGGCTCGGGCACGGTTCCACTAAAGACAACAAAATCAGCCCACTTGCCAATGGTGATTGAGCCAATCTCATCTTTCCACGGCGTAATATCCGCACCCGCCTGAGTATAGGCATACAGCGCATCATCAAACTTTACCGACTCTTCGGGATGCCAGGACTTACCATCGTTAAAGCCAAAAGGGCTCTCCCGAAAGACTGCATCGCTGATCTGCGTTAGCGGACTTAGAGGTGATGTTGGATAGTCCGCTCCAAAAACCAGGTGTGCGCCGCCATCGAGCATCGATTGCCAGACATAGGCTCGATTCTCCCGGGCCTCACCCACGCGAGTGGGAACATATCCAATGGCGTTAGTACAGTGGTTCGGCTGCATTGACGCAACAACGCCAAGCTCCTTAAACCTTGGCACATCATCCGGATGTAAGATTTCTATGTGTTCAATACGATTAGGTACGGGCACGGCGTTATCCCTCGATGCCTCAATAGCATCCAGCGCGGCGCTAACAGCCGCATCGCCAATGGAGTGTATCGCCACGGGCATGCCCTTCTCCGTCGTGCGGCGAACCAGCTCAGCCAGATCACCTGGCTCGGTAATGTACTCTCCACGCCAGTTTGGACGATCGTGATAATCTTCCATCAACACGGCGGTGTGCGCTGAAAGGACGCCGTCATTAATCAGTTTTACAAAGCCTGCTTGCAAGAGCGGCCCTACCTCGACCTCCTTCTTGCTATCTGTCACTCGCTGATTGGTGTCTTCGGTAACATCCAGCACAGTGTCTAAGGTTTGATCCCAGGTTGCAGGATCCATGTCCAAACCAAAGTGCCCGTACCAAACCCGGATAGAAGGGTCCCCATTTTCAACAATGTGTAAATAGTCATCAAGGCCTCTCATTTGATGCAGGCCCGTGATACCAAAACTATTCGCATACTGTTGCATTTGCGCGAGTCCTTCGCGGCGCTTCGCATCACTGCGAGCAGGAATATGATCTCGCACCACGCGCATCGCTCCCTCCAGCAGTATCCCCGTGGGCTCGCCAGATTCTGGGTCCAGAACAATTTCACCACCCGCTGGTACAGGTGTCTCAGCGGTCACTCCGTTCATCTCCAGTGCTAATGAATTTACCCAGCCGTAATGGCCATCAATATGTGACAGGAATATGGGGCGATCAGATACCACCGAATCCAGCATTTCACGAGTGGGGTATTCGCCGTCAGACAAGGTGTGATCCCAGTAACCCCCGGTGAGCCATTCCCCTTCGTCGAGACGCTCGTCCGCTTCTTTGATAAGTCTTAGCCACTCCGCCTTATCCACCACGTAGGCCAAATCAACGCCCGCGACTACCGGCGCATTACCATCCATATGAGAGTGGCTATCGATCAATCCTGGTGTAACCGTTCTGCCCGCCGCATCGATGATCTGGGTGTCGGCATCTGCAAGGGCTCTTATGTCTGCGTTGCTACCCACCGCGGTAAAGCGGCGGTTCTCGATAGCAAAAGCCTGGACTCGAGGCGCATCGGGATCCACCGTACGAACGTCACCGTTGACAACGATGATATCCGGTGCTGCCAACGCGCCCGCCACACTTGCGACACCAATGTACATAGCTACCGCTGACGACGCGACAAGCTTTACAAAAGTCATGATTCGATTGTCCACAAGCCCTTACCCTTCGCTTTTACAGAGGCATTGATAATGCCACAGGGCAATACTGAGAAAACATCGTGAGCACAGCCAGCAAATTGTGTAACCTCCTACCATCCACCAATAAAGATAATAAGGTACCGACGTGACCGACGCCGAAACAACTCCAAGCGCGCCGCAAGACCACCCGGACAATCCTTATCGCACGAAGAGCGCCAGTTGGTATGCCTTGTGCCTGCTGACGATCGTTTACAGCTTCAACTTCATTGATCGTCAACTACTGGCCATTCTCCAGGAATCCATCAAGGCTGATCTGAATCTTTCAGATAGCCAGCTAGGACTGCTTACCGGCTTTGCCTTCGCTATTTTTTATGTCACTGCGGGTATACCCATCGCGCGCTGGGCCGACCGGGGCAATCGCCGTAACATCGTATCGCTGTCGTTATTTATCTGGAGCTTCATGACTGCTCTCAGCGGTTTCGTCCAGAACTACACGCATCTGCTTCTCGCACGTATCGGTGTGGGGATTGGCGAAGCCGGCGGCAGTCCCCCTTCGCATTCAATTATTTCGGACATCTTCCCTGCCGATCGTCGTGCCACCGCGATTGGCTTTTATTCCATGGGCGTAAGTATCGGCATCCTATTCGGGTTTTTGGCCGGTGGCTGGCTCAACGAATTCTTTGGCTGGCGCACCGCTTTTATGGTGGTGGGCATTCCCGGGGTCATCCTGGCCATCGTTCTACGCTTTACCCTCCGGGAGCCCATCCGTGGCCTCCACGATGGCGCACCCAGTTCCACTGACGCCGTTCCCTTTGGCGAGGTACTGAGGGTTCTGTGGAGCCGACCAACCTTTCGCCATATCGCCCTGGGCGCGGGTCTTAACGCCTTCTGCGGCTATGCGACCGCGAACTGGACGGCCTCTTTCATGATCAGAACCCACGCTATGTCCACCGGGGAACTGGGCACCTGGCTATCTATGATTATTGGAGTAGGCGGTGCTATTGGCGTGTTCTTTGGCGGCTACTTTGCGGACCGCCTGGCGAAGACCGATAAGCGCTGGTACGTCTGGTTACCGAGCATCTGCGGATTCGCAATCGTGCCGTTCATGGTGAGCATTTACATCGTAGACAACCCCTACGTGGCTCTGTCGCTCTCCATCATTCCTGGCTTGCTGTTTCAGGTTTACCTTGGCAACACCATTGCCACAACCCACGCGATCGTTGGTCCAAGAATGCGCGCGACCGCGTCGGCTGTTTTGTTTCTCATTATCAATATCATCGGGCTCGGTGGAGGCCCTTGGGTTGTCGGTGTATTGAGCGACATACTCTCGGACAGCCTAGGCACAGAGTCCCTGCGCTATGCCATGCTCTATGCATTGCCACCGGTAATGGCATGGTCGGCAGTCCATTATTGGCTGGCGGCGAAGAGCGTGCGCCAGGACATCGAGAACGCGCCCAGCTAGGCTCGGCGGCCAAGCTCACAAAGCAAATCGCCTCTAAGAGGTGTTCGAGTAGTAGCCGTCCGTCTATAATCGGCCACCTTTGGGCGTGCTGCTATTTTGATCCCTGTTAACTGGCCATTCGACCCTCGGCGCTCGCCGATTTTCTATGGCTGGGTCATTTGGTTTTTTTCTACCGCCGGCTTCCTGTTCAGTATTCCCGGCCAGACCATGGGCATGGCGGTATTCACCGACACCTTCATTGAGGTGTTAGACCTGACGCGAACCCAGGTATCCATGGCCTATCTCATAGGCACAGTCGCATCCTCATTATTTCTTACCCGCGCTGGGCGTTGGTATGACCTCTATGGCGGTCGCATCATGATCGCAGGTTCCGCCGCTGCTCTGGGCGCCATGGTACTGGTGATCAGCGGCGTCGACCTATTGAGCCAGTTACTGGGGGGCTCTACGGTAGTGACCTTTGCCCTGCTGCTCCTGGCTTTCTTTGGCGTGCGGTTTTTTGGTCAGGGCGTATTAACCAGCTGCTCACGAAACGTCTTGCTTCTATGGTTCGTCAAACGGCGCGGCCTCGTCAGTGGTATTCGCAGCGTTTTCGTGTCCTTTGGATTTGCCATCGCACCGCTGGCGATCGCCTTCCTGATCGCAAGCTTTGGCTGGCGGGGAGCACTGTGGTTTATGGGACTTACCGTGGGTCTGGGCTTTGCCCTCATGGCGCTTGTTTTTATCCGCGACAATCCTGCCTCTTGTGGCCTCCAAGCAGATGGCCGCAACGTCGAAGATCAGGACTCAGCGCCGGTGGAAGCACCGTCAAAGACTCTGGATCAAGCGAGGCGCAGTCCCATTTTTTGGATTTACTCTCTCAGCCTGGGCATGCACGCGCTGTTTGGCACCGCCCTCGTCTTTCATGTGGTGGCGGTGTTTGCCGAGAGCGGCTTATCCGCCGATGTCGCCTTTGGATATTTTTTGCCTGCCGCCGTGTTTTCTACCGCGAGCAATCTCATCGCCAGCAGCTTTGTCGATCGCCACAGGCTGAAGCCCTTTCTCATCTCTATGTTGGCGGTCTTAAGCTGTGGAGCAGTCGGGCTGATCAACCTGGAGCAAGCCTGGGGGTATTGGCTCCTGGCAGCAGGATTCGGTATTGGCGGCGGACTGTGGGGGGTGGTATCGAATCTCGCGTTCATCCGCTTCTTTGGCCCCCTACACCTGGGCGCTGTCAGCGGGTTTAACGCGTCTATCTCTGTGTTCGCCAGCGCCATTGGTCCTGCCGCCTTCAGCTTGGCCGTGGATCATCTCGGTAGCTATAACGCCGCCGCCAAAATTTGCCTGGGTCTATTGGTCGCCTTACTTATCGCGGCGCTCTTTACACGTCAGCAAGAGGCGCGCACTGAATCCTCTGTATTGAACTGAGCCAGATTTAGCAGCGCGCTGAAACTACGGTTCGCCCTGCACCCGACACCTTGAATCCTCAAAGCAGTGTCGCCAAACTGGAAGATTGCGTTTAATCGAGCGTTTGTGCATGGACAACCATAACGACAGCACTCTCAATGACATTCGGGCGCTGCATACCGCCAGCGAAAGTGACGTACTTCATAGCTTAATAAGTAGCACAGGTATCGATGTTGACCTCCGTCAACGGGCGCAGTCCCGGGCAGTCGATCTCATTGAGCGCATCCGCAGCGCCGGCCAGCCAGGTCTCATGGAGATGTTTCTCGCCGAGTACGGACTCTCTACGAATGAGGGCATTGCTCTTATGTGTTTGGCCGAAGCGCTGCTACGCGTGCCCGACCCAGGCACCATCGACGCACTCATCGAAGACAAGATCACTCCTTACGACTGGAGTGAGCACAGCGGCAAGTCCGGTTCATCCCTGGTTAACGCGTCGACCATCGCTCTGATGATGACCGGCCGGGTGCTGGACGATGACAACTCCGCCAGTGTTTCTGGCTTACTCAACCGCACCGTCAAACGACTCGGAGAGCCAGTTGTACGATTGGCGGTAAAACGCGCCATGCGCGAGATGGGGAACCAGTTTGTTCTAGGGCAAAGCATTCAGGAAGCTTTGAAGCGCGCCGAAACTGAAACCCAGCGGGGCTTTCGCTACTCCTTTGACATGCTTGGTGAAGCAGCGCTCACGCAAGCTGACGCGGACAGCTACTTTGAAGCCTACGCTGATGCGATACGTGCAATAGCCGAGTCAGCCCTGGATGGGGCTATGCACGAGCGACCCGGAATTTCGGTGAAGCTCTCCGCTCTGCATCCGCGATTTGAGTACGCAAAGCACAGTCGACTACTCAAAGAGCTTGCGCCCCGACTCAATGCACTTGCGCGTTTGGCAAGAGACAGCAATCTCGGATTGAACGTAGATGCCGAAGAGTCACAGCGACTTGAACCTTTCCTTCACGTGGTCAAAGCCGCGTTATCAGATGACTATCTCGCGGACTGGGATGGTTTTGGCGTTGTGGTGCAGGCCTACCAAAAGCGCGCAGCGGCGGCCATCGACTGGCTTTATGAACTTGCCGTTACGCTGGATCGTAAGATCATGGTCCGTCTGGTCAAGGGCGCCTACTGGGACTCAGAGATTAAGCAGGCACAGGTCGAGGGCGTCTCGGACTATCCAGTGTTCACGCGCCGAAGTGCTACGGATGTTTCCTACATTTGCTGCGCGTATAAGCTCCTGAACATGACAGATAGAATCTATCCGCAATTTGCTACGCACAATGCGCAAACCGCAGCGACCATTGTCGAGTTAGCCGGAAATCGCAATGACTATGAGTTTCAGCGTCTTCATGGCATGGGAGAAACTCTTTTTAACCAGTTGCTCACCGATGGCGCCAACTGTCGAATCTATGCTCCTGTGGGTCCGCACAAAGATCTCCTCGCCTACTTGGTGCGGAGGCTGCTGGAAAACGGCGCAAACTCATCTTTTGTGCATAAGGTTGTGGATCCAGCTTACAGTCCTTTATCACTTGCAGCTGATCCCTTTACCCAGCTGGAACGCATCACCACGCCACGCCCGGCTTCCCTGTCTGACCCCGCTGACCTGTTCGCGCCAAACAGAAGAGCGGCGCGAGGTTGGGACTTGAACAACGAAAACGTCGTTCGGGAAATTGATGTTGAGCGAGGACGCTTTGCCACACATCGCTGGCAGGCTGGGCCAATACTTGCCGCGGGAAGCGAATCGCCAGAAGTCACAGCCGAAAAACTGCAGATTACTAACCCAGCCAACCCTCAGGACCTTGTCGGTGAGTGCATAGAGGCCTCCCCCCTCGATTGCCATCACGCCGCTGCCGCGGCGAGAGATTGGAACGGTACAGCTGCGCAGGAGCGCGCCGTGGTGCTGCGACAAGCTGCCGATCTCTTCGAATCCAACACTGGAGAGCTCATGGCTTTACTTGCCAGAGAAGCCGGTAAATGTGCCTTGGACGCGGTGTCGGAGATACGCGAAGCCGTAGACTTCTTGCGCTACTACGCCAATTGCGCAGCAGACCTGCCTGACGCCCCGGCCCGTGGCATCATCACCTGTATTTCGCCATGGAACTTCCCCCTGGCAATTTTTACCGGCCAGGTAGCCGCCGCGCTGGGCGCTGGTAACGGGGTCTTGGCGAAACCCGCTGAATCCACGCCCCTCATAGCAGCCAAGGCGGTGAGACTCCTCCATGATGCTGGAGTGCCCGGAGAGGTGTTGCAGTTTCTACCGGGCACTGGCGCCACCGCAGGACGCGCCCTTACAACAGCAGCAACCGTGAATGGCGTGTGTTTCACCGGCTCCACGGCGACGGCTAAGATCATTGATCGCAACATGGCGTCGCATTTGTCGGCATCGGCACCACTGATTGCAGAAACCGGCGGAATCAATGCGGGCATCGTGGACTCCACGGCGCTACCCGAACAGGCGATTCGCGATGCTCTCGCTTCGGCTTTCCAATCGGCGGGGCAGCGCTGTTCCGCCCTGCGCATTTTGTACCTGCAGGATGACGTCGCGGATATCCTGCTAGACATGCTCCACGGTGCTATGGATGAGTTGGACATAGGAGCCCCCTGGTCCTTCTCTACTGATATCGGCCCTGTGATTAACGCACAGGCTCAAACGTCAATTCAGGCCTATGTCGATCAGGCCAATCAGGAAGGTCGCCTATTGAAACAACTACGGGCGCCGCAAGAGGGGTACTTTGTGGGGCCGGCGGTAATCGAGGTAGCGGGTATCGAAGATATCGCCACTGAAATATTCGGCCCGGTGCTGCACATTGCTCGCTTTGCCGCTGACGACTTCGACCGAGTGATCGCAGATATCAACGCAAGCGGTTACGGCCTGACCTTTGGCTTACACACGCGCATCGACGAGCGGGTCAAGCAGGTGTCCTCCGCCGTCCATGCCGGCAATCTCTACGTGAATCGCAATCAGATTGGCGCCGTGGTCGAATCTCAGCCCTTCGGCGGCGAAGGCCTTTCGGGTACCGGCCCTAAAGCTGGCGGCCCCCGCTACGTGCCGCGTTTCCAGCAGCCGCGCGAAGCTCCTCGATCCACGGGTGACATTGGTAAAGGACCAGAGCTAGGCGCAAAGACCGTGCAGTCCGCCATCGACTCCCTAGATTGGCATGAAGCGCAGGCGCTGGACGAGCAGGAGATGCCAGGCCCCACTGGAGAGGCCAATCGTCTCGCACTCTGGCCCAGGGGACTGGTGCTCTGCCTGGGACCCACTGCGCAGGATGCGGCGATGCAGGCCGGTATAGCAAGAAGCATGGGTTGCCCTGCACTCATGGTCGCACCGGGCGTCGATACCGCGCAGGGAATAAACGGCAAGCTTCCGAGAGAGGCGCTAGAAACCTTGAACGGGATTTCAGTCGTGGCGCTGTGGAGCGAGGAATCAGATCTGCGAGAGGCACGTCAAGCCCTCGCAGCACGCGACGGCATGCTCGTACCCTTAGTCAGCGGGAACGATCTGGATAGCTATTGCGTACATGAGCGTCACACCTGTATTGACACTACGGCAGCCGGTGGCAATGCAAGTTTACTCGCTGCGGACAGCGACTGAGAATAACAGCGCTGGATTTACCGCTTGTTCTACGGCTATCCTTCCTGACATAACAAACGATCGATGCGGTCATGTCAGATGCTCATCGGTCTAATAAGCTCACCCAGGGTGCACCCCTCATGATTCAACTCTCAGGCTCTCACTCTCGCATCCTCACAACAGTTTTGATGGCAGTCTTTACCGCCGGCAGTTTGGGCGCCACCCACGTCGCCGCACAAGAAGACAAAGGCCTGCAGTGGTCCGTGATGCCCTACCTTTGGGGATCAACAACGGAGCTGGATCTTACATTTCGGGACGTCACAATCAGCCCGGATGAGCTGAGCTTCAAAGAACTGGTTGATACATTAGATGCGGCGTTCATGCTGCAAACAGAGATCGGAGCTGGTTACTGGAGTGTTTTTGCCGACGTTACCTATCTCAAAATAGCCAGCACCGATGTTCGCGATCGGCTGCGCATCGATGTCGACAGCACCCAACTATTTGCCGACGCAGCCGTAGCCTACTGGCCCCAGGGTTTCGGCTCAGCACTGAGCCTATTTGGCGGGGTCCGCCACTCGGGTTTTGACAATAGCTTAGGATTCACTGCCACCAACACCGAGCTGCCCGAAGCAGTTAGAAGCTCGGACACGGATTATTACGATCTGCTTTTGGGCCTTCGCTACCAAACACCCATTTCTGAACGATGGAACATACGCAGCTATGCTGACTACGCTTTTGGTGACTCCGAGGGCGTCTTCGTAATCCGGGGGAGCTTTGCTTATAACTTTGGCAAGGCGAGACAAAATGCGGCAATTCTTGGTTATCAGTACAAAGAGGCAGAGTTCTCAGATGGCGATCTGACCAATGCATTCACCTACTACGGCCCTGTAGTGGGCGTTGAGTTCAGCTTCTAGCGCCTTGAAAACTAACCGGTGATTTGGGGCACCCTAGTCAGTGGCGCTCATGGTCACCACGCTCCAGACATGTCCAAAGGGGTCACGCAGCTTTCCGTGGCGGCCAAAAAACTCGTCGGTCACGGGACGAATCGCAGTAGCACCCGCCTCAATCGCTCGATCGAACCACTGATCAGCGTCGTCCACAGCCAAGGCGATGGTAAAAGTTGTACGACCTTCAAGAGTATCCGGAGCCACATTGCCAACGAGCTCCTCCATTTCCAAAAACTCATCCGCCAGCATGAGTAGGTGATCGTTTATACGCAGGGTCGCATGACCAAGCTTACCCTCGTGTCCGTAACGCGCGACCTCCTCTGCAGCAAAGGCCTTTTTGTAAAACTCTATTGCTGCGGCGCCATCACGCACGCAGAGGTAAGGAGCAACAGCTTTCATCATGACTTCCTCGTTGGGGGCGCCAGAACGAAACGCCCTGTCGACTTAGAGGAAAAGATAGCCCATAAAAAGCAAAAAGACAGCGAGCAGAAGCTGAGACATTGGCACTCGGATGTTCGACGAAGTACAGTCAGGCTATAGAAAACCCCGTCATAAGATCACGAACAAGGTATTTGCATCCATGCACAAGAATCTACGCGAGATTATCGGAGAATCCGGTGCTCTGCTTCGCAGCACCCTTCTACCCCTGCTACTTTTGAGCGCTATTCAAGCGGCTGGGGCTGCAGATGATACGGATCCCATCGATGAGGTAATCGATGGTTTAAACCTGCGGGCCATCGGGCCGGCGATGATGGGCGGACGCATCGCCGATATTGAGGTCGATCCGAACGCGGCTTCAATCTGGTACATCGCTGTGGGATCTGGCGGGGTCTGGAAGACAAGCAATGCCGGAATCACCTGGGCTCCCATATTTGATGACCAGAAGTCCTACTCCATCGGCGAGATCACTATCGACCCCCAAAACTCGAATACTCTTTGGGTCGGCACCGGCGAAAACGTGAGCGGCCGCCACGTAGGCTGGGGAGATGGTGTTTATCGAAGTCTCGATGGCGGTAAAACGTGGACATCCATGGGGCTGGAAAAATCCGAGCATATCGGGCGCATTCTTGTAGACCCCAATAACTCTAATCACATTCTGGTTGCGGCAGAGGGCCCCCTTTGGTCCTCCGGTGGAGAGCGGGGTGTGTTTCGTAGCACCGATGGCGGCCAAAGCTGGAGTGCTGTTCTCACGGTTGATGACAAAACCGGTGCCACGGACCTGGAGTTCCACCCTAAGGACCCCTCTGTAGTTTACGCGGCCACGTATCAGCGCCGTCGCACGGTTTGGTCCTTTCTTGCGGGCGGACCGGGTTCCGGATTTTGGAAATCCACCGACGGCGGCGCGACCTGGCGTGAGGTGACTGAGGGTCTGCCCAGCGATGACGAGGACCTCGAAGTCGGCAAGATCGGCCTGGCGGTAACGCCTGCGGATCCCGATCGCGTATACGCGACGATCGAAGCTAATGACGGAAAACAGGGATTCTTCATCAGCCATGATAGAGGCGAGAGTTGGGAGCGCAGGAACGAGTACATCTCGGGAGGCACAGGTCCCCACTACTATCAGGAAATTGAAGCTTCGCCTGTTGATGCAGACCGGGTCTATCAGATGGATGTGTTTTTACACGCCACCGCTGATGCGGGAAAAAATTTCGAAGTACTGGGTACCGGTCGCGACAAGCACAGCGATAACCATGCGCTCTGGATAGATCCGAAGGCACCCACACACCTCCTCGCGGGTACCGATGGTGGTCTCTACGAGAGCTTTGATGACGGCAACACCTGGCGACACTTTCCAAATCTACCCATCAGTCAGTTTTACAAAGTCTCGGTCAGCGATCATTCGCCTTACTACAACGTGCTTTTAGGCGCTCAGGACCTCGGTACATTGCATGGTCCCGCGCGAACCACCAATGTTGAAGGCATTCGAAACCAGGATTGGTATGTACCCTACGGTGCCGATGGTTACGGTGTGGCTTTTGACCTCTTCGATGCGGATGTCTTTTATCAGATGAGCCAAAAGGGCAATCTAATTCGACATCACGCACCCAGCAAAGAGAATGCAAGCATCCGTCCGCAACCCGCCGAAGGCGAAGCGCCGGAACGCTGGAACTGGGATTCGCCGCTGGAGATGAGTCCCCACTCACCCGGCAGGATCTATTTCGGGTCCCAGCGTGTCTGGCGAAGTGATGATCGCGGCAATGCCTGGACAGCAGTCAGCGGCGACCTAACCACAGATACAAATCGATTTACGCTGCCGGTCGACGGTAGAGTACGCAGCACCGACGCCCTCTGGGACCTGGGTGCTATGTCGGGTTACGCCACGCTCACCGCCATCTCCGAGTCGCCCTTACAGGCGGGCTATCTATGGACCGGCAGTGATGACGGTTTGGTACATAGCACCACTGATGGCGGTGCCAGCTGGAGTGCGGTCACACCATCAGGGCTGCCTGACGGGGCCTTTGTTAACGATATAGAGGCCTCACAGCATAATGACAACGGTGCGTTTGTAGTCGCCGACAATCATAAAACCGGCGACTATCGGCCTCTAATCTTCGCTACCGATAACAACGGGAAGAGCTGGCGAGACATTAGCGGCGACCTTCCAAAGGACATCATCGTCTGGGCTATTCAGCAGGACCACATTGAGCCTGGCCTTCTTTTCCTTGCCGCAGAGAACGGAATCTACGTGACTCTGGATAGCGGCGAGCACTGGAGGATTCTCAGTGCCGGAGTACCGACGGTGCCCTTCAGAGATCTTAAACTACAGCGACGGGACAACGATCTTGTGGGCGCTAGTTTTGGTCGCGGTGTTTACATTCTGGATGATTACCGGCCGCTACGGGAAATGGCGGCAAATCTGAGAACGGTTAGCGAGGCGGTTCCCGGCATTGAAGGCACTCTTTTCTCCGTGCGCGATGCCTGGTGGTACCTCGAGTCAGTGCCGGGTCAGGCAGCAGGCATTCCCAGTCAAGGGAGTACCGCCTATAAAACTGCGAACCCCGAGCTTGGCCCAATGTTCACGGTGTACCTGAAAAGCGTAGCGCAGACAGCGACAGCACTGCGCCGAGAGCAAGAACGCGACCTCGCGGCCGCAGGCAAAGATATCCCTTTCCCCGGCTGGGACGCACTCAAGGATGAGGCCACCAATGGTGAAGCCCGATACTTTATTGAGATCAGCGACTCCCGGGGAAGCCCGGTTCGTCGCCTGAACATTGCAAGCGACACTGGATTACAGCGAGTAAATTGGGACATGCGCGCCGATGCGCCCAACGCAATCAGCTTCCCCGACGGGAGCTTTAGAGCTCCGTGGATGAGCGATCCCAAGGGAGCACTTCTCGCGCCCGGCGCTTACCAGGCACAACTGGTCCGTGTCGGCCCGGACACGACAGTGAATCTGGGTGACGCTCAACCGTTTGAGTTACAGGCTCTCACTACGCTCCCAAGCGGAACCGACTACCTTGCAACTGTTGAGTTTCAGGCCGAGGTTAGCGAGGCCCAACGACAACTCTACGCCGTTGACGGCTTGCTAAAAGAAGTTTCCGCAGAAACTCGATACCTGCGCGCAGCTATCGATGCGTCTCCCGACAGCGATCGCTCCTTGCATCAATCAATCGACGCACTGGAAGCCGACATCGCTGAGCTCAAGTACATGCTTCGCGGAAACCCTGCGAGACAGAAGCTTGCCGAAGCCATGACGCACAGCGCAGCACGCCGCATTAGCTCCGCAGCTCGCTCCATGAACACGCGCATGCCACCCACGGCGAATCAGCGTAAAGATTTGCAGCTAGGCAAAGAGTGGATGACGGATATCGCGGCCAGAGCCACCTCCGTGCGCGACGAGCAATTGGCGAGTATCAAGGCCGCTCTCGCAGAAAGCGGGGCGCCCTACATACCCGGACAGACGGTGAGCAACTGATGGCGTCAGCGTTCATAGACCACCCGACCTAACGGGCAGGAGTGGCCAGGCGCTGGTTTGCTCTAACAGCTATCAGCGCCTCGCCACCGCTTTCGGGGCTGGTGCTCACCGAACGTTTTCGTGGCCAGGCGCCGGTTTGCTTTGACCGCTACCAGCGGCTCGGCGCCGCTTTGCTTGAGCGTCCGTCGAGCGCGCTGTTAAGTACTCAATCGTCGATGGAGATGCGCGAGCAGCTCAAGGGAAGCGGCGCCGAGGCGCTGGCACCCGTCCGGAAGCATTACTCGCGCTTCAACCGAGCGGCATCACTCCCAATCAGGCGCCGCCACCGCGGGTCCGGCAATAGCATTGAAGGCTGCAACGTCTTCACTCACCAGGGTCTCCCACTCTGACATTGCTTCCTGCCACTGCGGCCGCAAATCGTTCAGGCGATCTCTTTGCCCGCGAGTGAGTCCCAGCACCGCATCGCCCGCCTGCTGATAAACATCGATGAGAAACGCATCAATCCGCGGATGAAAGTTCAGCACATCCTGAAAGGTTTCGCGCTGGGGTGTAGTCACTGACTTCTGCCAGTCGTCCAAAGACGCGAGGAGCGACTCCGCCGCTTCTGCAACAACGTCGTCCTCGGCAGCCTTCGCAAGCGACTGACGCATGCGCACCTGCTCCTGAATGCTCTGCAGACTGGCGACGCGCGTGTAGATGGCATCGATCATGGAGAAGGCCTCATCAACGAAAGCCTGCTGTTCGGCGATCGCCTCCGCGTCATAATTGTTTATGGGATCCCAGCTGACTTCCACGGTTTGCTCCTGAACCTCCTCGCCGAGCTGCATGCGCACCGTGTAGGTGCCCGGAGCCACGGCATATCCCGCGATGGATTTATCCGCGCGAGCGCCATACACCACATCGTAGTTCAGGGTTTCTGTGGCGCCGGTATGCAAATCCCATACAATCCTGTTGAGGCCTTTTTGCGCGGGAATTGCCATAGCAGAGCCTCTGCCACCGCCTTCGATACCTTTCTCAGCATCCGTGGCAAAACTGCGGATCACCTCACCGTCAGCGTTCAATATATCGACGCTTAGCGTGTGTTCCTCAAGATCAAGGTCTTCACTTAGCGCGTAGTACAGCACCGCGCCATCCGGCGCGCTCGGTGCTACGCTCTCGCCGCCGCCCGCACGACCCTTTGTCGGGGTTAGGCGAATAGCCGGTGTGGGCGCATAGAGGTGAGCTGCTGCCGATTCATGCGCTTCGTCAAATTGGCGCAGGGGCACGATGTCATCGATCACCCAAAAAGCACGGCCCTGAGTTGCCAACACCAGATCGTTACGCCGCACCATCAGGTCAGTGATGGGAACGATGGGCAAGTTAGTCTGAAACGCCTGCCAGTCCTTGCCACTGTTAAACGAGATGTACAGGCCTCGCTCCATTCCCGCGTACAAGAGACCCTCGCGCTCGGGGTCTTCCCGTACCACCCGCACAAAGTGTGCTTCGGGTAGGCCATCGCTAATCGATGACCAGCTGCGCCCGTAGTTTGAGGTGCGATACACGTAGGGCTGGTTATCGCCCTCTTTGTACTTCATCACCACGACATAGGCGACCGCCGGATCGTGGGGAGACACTTCAATAGCATTGATCAGACCGCGACCCGCATTTCTTGGGCTTACGTCTTTCCAGTTTTCACCGCCATCGCGGCTAACATGGACAAGACCATCATCACTGCCCACCCACAGTGTGTCGGGGTCGTGGGAGCTCTCCGCAAAAGAAAAGATCGTGTTGTACTGCTCGATATTTTCATTGGTGTAGGGACCCATGCCCTCGCCCTGCTTATCCAGTTCATTACGGGTGAGGTCCGGGCTCGCTTCTTCCCAATCAAAGCCACGATTCACAGACTTAAGCAGCACATTACTGCCGTGATAAATCACCTTCGGATCGTGGAGCGAAACGTGAATAGGAGAATTCCAGTTAAAGCGGTACTTGGAATCGCTGGCCAACTGTCCCAAACCCGTTTCCGAGTAGGCTTTAACGGAGCGGCTTGTACGCGTCTGAGTATCAAACTCATCAATCAATCCGAGATAGCAGCCAGCGTAGGTGTAGCGAGGATCATTGGGGTCCATTGCCACATAGGCACTCTCGCACCCGCCGTGCACTTCCCAGTCATCGCGACCGATTTGGCCATCTCTTGAGCGACTGCGAATCGCGACGGTGGAGTTGTCCTGTTGGCCACCATAAATGCGGTACTCAAACGCGTTGTCGGTGTTCACCCGGTAAAACTGCGCCGTTGGCTGATTGTCCTGACGGGACCAGGTCGTCGCCCCATCGAAGGACACGTTAGCGCCGCCATCATTCGCGTTAACCATCCAGTCAGAGTTGTCAGGGTTAATCCAGAGATAGTGATTATCGCCATGAGGTGTCTGAACCTGGCTAAAGCTTCTACCCCCGTCGATAGACTTCATAAACGGCGCATTCAGCACATAGACCGTGTTCTCATCATTGGGGTCGGCAAAGATATGCATGTAGTACCAGGAGCGCGCTCGAAGCACGCGCTCCTTGTTGAGCTGAGTCCAGCTGTCACCGCCATCGTCAGAGCGGTACAGGCCGCCAGAATCGCCCTCGGCTTCGATGATTGCCCAGACCCTACCGGACTTTGCACCAGATACGGCAACCCCCAGCTTACCCATGCCCTCGGGCAAGTCGTCGACCAGACGTTCCCAGCTTTCGCCGCCGTCTGTCGAACGCCAGATACCACTGCCCTCGCCTCCTGAGCGCAGCTTCCAGGGGGTGCGCTGGTTGTCCCACATCGCCGCAAACAAAATACGCGGATTGCCGGGATCTATCGCGAGATCTACCGCTCCCGTGGTTTCGTTAAGGGGCTCGAGCACACGACGCCATGTTTCGCCGCCATCCGTAGTTTTGAACACCCCACCATCATCTGCAGGCGCGTAAGTGTTGCCCTGGGCCGCTACCCAAATAGTGTCGGGGTCTGTCGGGTGGATGCGAATCTCACCAATCTGACGGACGTTCTCAAAGCCTATATGCGTCCAGGTCTTGCCGGCGTCTGTGGATTTGTAAACGCCATCGCCCTGCGACGAGGCAATGTTTCGAAAGGGCGACTCCCCCATACCCACAACCAGTACATTGGGATCTGAGGCCGCGACGGCGATGGCACCCACGGCCGAGGAACCAAAATCCTCATCTGAAATGGGCTGCCAGCTTGCACCCGCGTTCTCGGTCTTCCAGACCCCCCCCGTGGTACCCATGTAGTACACATGAGGGTTTTCGCGAACGCCCACCGCTACCGTCGCGCGTCCCCCGCGAAAAGGGCCTACATTTCTCGCTTCTATGCCGTCAAAAAAGTCGCGGTCGTCTTCGACACTCATGGCCTGCGGAGCCATGACAGAGAAAAGGATGCCCAGACAAGCAATAAACAGCGCTGGCTTCATGATCAACCCTCAAAAGTTAGTTTGTTTTTATCGAAAGTTCGTTAGCCGGAAAGTATATGTCAGAATCACTGCAGGCGGACCCTGCACAACCTAAGGAATATCTAGCATGTTAGTGAGCGGACATATTCAGGCGCGCATCCGCGATCAGGAATTTGGAGCCAGCGCGCGGCAATTGTTGATCTCGGTACTTCTCTTGCTGGCAACTACCGGCGTAAAGGCCACAGAGAGCTCTGCCCTTACCTTGGACGATGTGTTCGCATCACCCAGCATCTTTGGAACAGCACCGTCACCACCCCAATGGGCTGCAGACAGCCGCCACTTTGCCTTTACCTGGAACGACGAAGGCCTGGCCACTCGCCACCTGTGGCTGGCAACTGCTACCGGTGAGGTTCTTCGCAAACTTCCAACACCCGACGGAGCCGCACAGGTTCGAGATTTCCTATGGCGTGCTGATAGTCAGTCGCTCATGACTCTAAGAGGGAGCGAACTTTGGCAATCAAACATCGACGATCAATCCGCGCAGCTATTGGGTGATTTAGGCGAGGGGGCATCGAACCTTCGGCTTGCACCCGATGATCATCAAGTCGCCTACCTGAAAGACGGTGATCTATGGATCTTTGATTTACAGAGTAATAGCGCTCGCGCAGTTACCGATGTCGGCATCCCGGGCTTATCCGCACTGTCCATCGGTCGCTACAACCGCCCCGAGCGGGAGATCGGTCCGGGCATCTGGGGCGGGCCTAGCTACGCATGGTCACCGGACAGTAAAACCATAGCCGTCCACCTGGTCGATAGACGAGGCATGCGCAAAATTCCGTTTCCGGACTATCTGGCAAAGGAAACCGCACCCAATGAGGTGCGGCGAGGCTACCCGGGAGACGCGAACGAATCCCGTAGTGTCGCTTTGGTGAATCTTCGCGACAGCACGATGGAGCTGCTGCCTCTTGAGGATACGACTTCGCGACAGGTCATCGGTTTTTCCTGGTCAGCTCAGGGTGAACTGCTTCTGGATATTGCCTCGGACACCGCCGAAGATCGCTGGCTATACACGGTAGATGCAAACCAGCAATTGAATACCGTGTGGCACAGCTACCGCCAAAGCCGTATTTACACGTCCTTCGCCTCAGCATGGCACTCCAATGGCGAAGATATTGTGTTTCTCAGCGACCTCGACGATCGCTACGGGCTCTACAGCATCAATGCTATGGCGCCCAAGGCGACGCCGGAACGATTGAGCGATGCGGATGCAGACGTACTTAGCTCGCCCATCGTAACGGAGCGCGGTGAGATTTTTTACACGGCCAACGCCCCCTCTTCCCGTGAGAGTCAGGTGTTTCGTGTCAGCCTGGAATCACGCACTCCCCAACGGGTGACGCCTGTGCCGGGATTCAATACAGCCTTTCCTTCACCTAATGCCAAACACCTGGCGTTTATGCACAGTGAAGACACGCAGCCACCAGAAATCTATACCGTGACGGCGTCGGGTGATCAGCCCCGACGCATTACCCACTCTCAAACAGACGCCTTCATAGAAAAGTCATGGGCTCGCGGCCGCTATGTGAGCTTTCCCAGTCACATTGATGACTACATCTTGCATGCGCGAATTCTCGAACCCCGCAACCTGGAACCGGGTCGTCAGTATCCCGTGCTATTCGGCCCTATGTATTCCAACACCGTGCGCAACCGCTGGCGGGGGGTGTATAGCCGCATGCAGCAGTTGCTTGTACAAAAAGGCTACATCGTTGTGCAGGTCGATATGCGTGGCAGCACCGGGTACGGACGCGACTTCCGGGAAGAGTTTTTAGTGGACTTTGCTGGCGATGACATCGAGGACATCGTTAGCACGGTTAATTATCTAAAGTCCCAGCCCCATATTGATACCAACCGCATGGGCATCTGGGGAAGCAGCTACGGTGGAACGCTCTCCATCTACTCGCTGCTAAAAAAACCCGGACTGTTTCGCGCAGGGGTCGCTGCCGCTGCCGCCGTGGACCCCTACTTCTTTGGTACGGATGACGTCGCCATTGTTCGCCGTCCCGATACGCATCCTGAGGTGTTTCTGAATAGTGCGGCGCGCTATGCCGATAATCTCGAGGATCATTTGCTGATTATTCACGGGATGCAGGATCAGGTCGTACCTTTCAAGACGACGGCGGCGCTGGCGGACTTACTGATAAAGAAAGGAAAGGATTTTGACTTTGCCTTCGCACCGGGAGCCACCCACGGCTGGAGCCGGGAGCCCCATTACGCCCAATATCTCTTCGGGAAAATGCTCGCGCATTTCGATCGCTATCTCATGCCCGAGTAAGGTCCACAGAGCGCGACACGGCAACAAAGCTGCCGACGACGGGTTACACTTCGATCCATGGTGTATATAGTTCGTTGCTGTATCCGCGGCGATACGCCGTGCACACTAAACTCATGATTTACCTTTTAGGGAGCGCTCAGCGTGACTCAATCCGCTTATCACCCAGCTGTTTTTTCGGCCCCCACTGACAACCCAAAGCTTGTCCGGTCTCTTTTCGGGGGCTGTATCGTCGCCGCTCTCAGTGCTTGCAGCGGTCAAATGACGGATAGCAGTGCTAAGCAGTACGACCCCGTCATCGCTGCACTGGAGGCTGCCGCCCGCGGCGAGGCTCATCCTGACGACCTGCATCCGGATACGGCAAAGTCTGGCAAAGCGATGACCGCCATGCAGTCCGCTTTTGATGTGCGACATTACACACTGTCTCTAAAAGTCATGCCGGAGACTCGCTCCATAGAAGGCAGCGTGGACGTCCGATTTGAAGCCCTCGAAGATCTGGATACTCTGCAACTGGACCTCGACCCCAGACTCTCGATCTACGGTGCCACCCTTGGCGACACGGCGCTAAACGTAAGCCGCGAAGCCGGCTCGTTTATGGTGAGCTTGCCGTCTACGCTGGACGCCGGTGAGAGCGCCAGCATTAGCGTTAGCTATGGCGGTAAGCCCCACGTTGCGCTGGCAGCGCCCTGGTTTGGCGGCTTTGTGTGGTCTGAGGTCGACGGCACGCCCTGGTTCGCCACGGCGGTCCAGGGCGACGGCTGCGACCTCTGGTGGCCCTGCAAGGACAATTTTGCCGATAAGCCCGACGAGGGCATTGACCTCGCAATCTCCGCTCCCAAAGGCGTGAAGATTGCGTCAGTAGGTGTGCTTAGCGCCGTCGATGAAGGCGACGACGGTTTTGATACCTGGCATTGGACTTCCAGACATCCTTACTCGGGCTACGCAGTCGCGATCAATGGCGGTCCTTACGAATTAGTCGAAGACGAGTATCAGGGCGTAAACGGTAGTCGCTACCCTATCCAGTTCTGGGCACTGGAGGAAAACGCCGACAAAGCGCGGGCACTGATTGCTTCGGACGTCATACCAGACCTCGAGTTCTTTGAACGCATTCTGGGCCCCTACCCCTGGGGTGATGAAAAAGCAGGCTTTGTAGAAACGCCTCATCTGGGGATGGAGCACCAGACTATCAATGGCTATGGAGAGCAGTACAAGCGCGGCCGTTATGGTTACGACTGGCTACTCCACCACGAACTGGCCCACGAGTGGTTTGGCAACGTGATGACCCACGCCCGTCCCGAAGACGCCTGGCTCCATGAAGGATATGGCGCCTACATGCAGGCGGTCTTTGCAGAAGAGACTATCGGCAATCTGGGTTACTACGACCATATGTATGGCGCCTACACCAATAACGAGCACTGCCTCCCCGTAGCAAATCCCGAAGTGGAGGATGCCGGCGAAGCCTTTGATAACCGGGACATCTACACCAAGGGCTCTTGGATGCTCCACAGTCTGCGTCGGCACATCGGTGAGGATGCCTTCTGGGCAGGCACACGAAGAGTGATATACGACACCGCTGAGCCCTGGTCGCTGAGCTATCCGATTCAATCGCGGTACCGTTCAACGGAGGACTTCATCGCCATCATGTCTGACGAGGCCGGTGAGGACATCAGTTGGATCGTCGAGACCTATCTCCGCGAAGCAGGCATGCCAGAGCTAGTCACTACTCGCAATGACGATACGCTATCGCTGTCGTGGAAGGTCCCTGGGGATCGTGACTTCCCCATGCCCGTGGACGTCAGCATTGATGGCGACGTTACGGTGGTCGACCTGTCATCAGGTCCCCAGACCCTGTCGATACCGACAGGCGCTCGAGTACTCATCGACCCCGACAGTAAAATATTGCGAACACTCCCTATTATTGGCGACTGTTCGGAGCAGACAGAACAGCAGATTCAGGACAACATCGAGCGCTTCACGCGCATGGCGAAAGACTACGGCTGGCAAAGAGACTAAGACATGACCTTACGCACAAAGAAGACATTCCGCACTTTGGCTCAGGCTCTGGCCTTGAGTGGTCTCACCACCCTGGCCAGCACTGCAGTGCTTAGTCAGGAAGTGATTGACCCCCGCATGCCGCACATCCTGGACCTCGATGAGCGAGCCGCCACCGTTGATCGCTGGCTCAAAGATCGGCTGGATACCTTAGTAGCACCCCTCATGCGCCGTGAGGGTGTGGACATGTGGATCCTCGTTGCGGGTGAATACGACGAAGACCCTGTAGTTAAAACCATGCTGCCCGCGACCTGGCTCGCTGCGCGACGCACAACCATCATGATTTTCCATGACCGTGGCGAAGAAGCCGGGGTTGAACGCCTGGCCGTTGCCCGCTACCCCGTAGCAGACTTGTTCCCTTCTGCATGGAACCCTGAGGAACAAGGCGATCAGTGGGAGCGTGTGGCCGAGATCATCCGCGAACGCGATCCCAAATCCGTCGCCATCAATTCCTCCGAGGACTTTCCTCTCGCCGATGGCCTCAGTGCCGGTATGCGTAGAAAGCTGGAGCGGGCCCTCGGTCCTTTGAATGAAAAAATCGTCGAGAAACATGGATTAGCCATAGGCTGGCTCGAGACGCGCACGGAGGCCGAAATGGCCGCCTACCCGCAGCTTGTTCGCATTGCTCACGCAATCATTGCGCAAATGTTTTCCGAGGAAACGATTACCCCGGGGATCACCACCACGGAAGATCTTCGCTGGCACCTGCGCCAGCATGTATCTGACCTTGGGCTGGATACCTGGTTTCACCCCAGCGTGCATGTGCAAAGAGCCTCCCAATCCGCATTTTCCATTGCCAATATGAGTTTGGATGAGGGTGATGTGATCATGCCCGGAGATTTCCTCCACGTGGATTTTGGCATCACCTATCTGCGACTCAATACGGATACCCAGCATCACGCCTACGTATTGCGTCCGGGCGAAACCGAAGCGCCCAAAGGCTTGAGAGATGGACTGGCGGCAGCCAACAAGGTGCAGGATGCACTGCTGGCCACTTTTAAAACCGGCCGCTCTGGCAATGAAATGCTAGCCGCCACGCGTAAAGCCATCGAGGCACAGGGCATCAAGGGCACGATTTATACCCACCCCTTAGGCCTCCATGGCCATGGCGCCGGTCCAGGAATAGGTATGTGGGATAACCAGGGACCCATGAAGGGCGCTCGAGGCGTCTACCCCTTGCGACCCAACACAGCCTGGTCCATCGAGCTCAATGCGGAGGCTGAGGTGCCCGAATGGGATGGACAAGTTGTTCGTTTCATGACGGAGGAAGATGCGTTTTTCGACGGTGAAACCGTGCGCTATCTGGATGGGCGTCAGACCGAAATCACGCTTATACCCCGGCAGCAGTAACGCCCGGCCGGTGAAACAAGAGCAGGACTAGCGCTCCCGCTCTTCGTCCAGGCCCGGTGCCTTGATCTTGATAAATGCCTGGGCCTCGGGCTCCACGTCCAGCAAAATGAAATTATCAATCACGGGGAACCGCGCAGGCAAAGTCGTTACCCATTCCTGATAGACCAGCAGAAAATCATCTTCGATCTCCGCTCCAATGGTCTCAAGTGTGATCGCAGAACCGGAGCCGCGGATACCTGCCTCTGAATCTCCCGCCTCGCTCACCGCAGGCAGCAGCTCAAAGCGCTCGTCCACGTACAAGGCAACGAGTGCCAGACTGCGCATCTCTTCGATCGCTAAGGTGCCGCCCATATAGCGATTGACGGCGATGGCATCGGCAAGATGCATGCGGTGGACTATCTCAAAACTCTCCCCGGACCAAACAATGTCAGTCCAGACTGCGTGTCCTCGGTGTGCCCAGCCGGCCGACACCCAAAGTACAAGCACTGCGCTGACAATCCAGCGCAGCACCTTTAGTGGGCCAGCGACGGAGTCTTCCGATCTAGCCGCCATTCGCAGGTGCTAAAGGAGCAGCCTTATCATCGTCTGCGTTCACCTTGGCACTGTCCTTTAGCTCGTGGAGCATATCGGCCATCAGGTTCCGCTTCTTGGAGTCCGACTTGTAAGCGGACAGGCGAGACTGATAAATCGCGGAGGGGAAGCGGTTGTTGCTGTAGTCCGCATCAGCTGTCTGATGCGCTCTATCCACTTCGATATAGGCAATGGGTTTGCTCTCGATCAGGCGATGAGTGACCTTGATCGCATTCTGGCGCCAAATCTCGGCAGCCAACTCCAAATCACGACTGCTACCATCCTCATAGTGAATGTGCAGCATCAGCGGCGAGGGAACGCCCCCGAGATTCTCGAAGTCCATAAAGTAGAAGAGATTGTCGTCCTCTATAGCCTGGGTAAATGCGCGCTGCTCCCAGGGCTCCAGCTTATCGAACTTGTCCGTCGCGTCGTTACGATCCTTGTTAGTGACCGTGTAGCGGTCATTCTCGCTGTACAGATCCTTCAGGTCTTCGAAACGCTCTGCCCGGGGCACAATGCCTTCGGCCTGATTGCGGGCAATGTTCACCGGCACAGGGTTGTCGCGGTCATGCTCCGCGCGGTCGAGAGGGTAGTCGACATCGGGGTCGCCGGTCTTGAGACGATAGGCGCGTACATCAGTGATCGCCACATCAACATAATCCGTGGTGTAAAACCATGCCCGCCAGAACCAGTCCAGATCTACGCCCGAAGCATCTTCCATGGTGCGGAAAAAATCCGAGGGCGTTGGCCGCTTAAACTTCCAGCGCTGGGCGTACTCCCGAAAGGCAAAATCAAACAGCTCTCGCCCCATTACAGTCTCGCGCAGCACGGTTAGCGCCGCAGCTGGCTTGCTGTAGGCATTCGGTCCCAAACGCAACACAGAATCCGACTGCGTCATCACCGGCACCTGATTAGGCGACATCATGTACTCGGGAATCATGTCCAGCACATTGGTCTCATTAACCAATGAGTTGGAGATCCGCCGGAACGCCGGGAAGTTCTCTTCCCACTCAAGCTCTGCGACATACTCCAGAAACGTGTTTAAACCTTCGTCCATCCAGGTCCACTGACGCTCATCCGAATTCACCACCATGGGGAAGTAGATGTGCCCCACTTCGTGGATCACAACACCAATAAGGCCGTACTTGATCCGCCGGGAATAGGCCCGCTCCGCCACTGCTCTGGATTCAGCAGAGTCGGGGTCATCGGGCTTCGCGCGCGGTGGATCAGGACGATAGCCGTTAAAGGTGATCATGGGATATTCCATGCCACCGCCTTCCCATGTGTTTACGGACTGCGCTGTGGGATAGGGGTAGTCAAAAGAGAACCGGCTGTACACATCCATTGTATGCACCACGGCCTGAGTGGAGTACTTGGACCAAACGGGTTCGGCTTCGTTGGGGTAGAAGGACATCGCGAGCACACGCTCGTGCTTGGCACCCGGCTGCTCGTGCGCCATGACGTCCCAGATAAATTTGCTGGAGCTCGCCCAGGCAAAATCTCTGACGTTCTCTGCTTCAAAGCGCCAGGTGCGCGTGCCATTGGCCTCGGACTTTTCATTCGCCAGGGCCTCTTCGGGTGTTACAACAAAACGGGGCTTATCGGAGCCGGCACTGGCCAGGCGTTCCTGTTGCTCATCAGTCAGCACATCACCGGCATTAGCAAGGGCGCCGGTAGAGGAGACAATGTGATTGTCCGGCACCGTCAGAGAGACATCATAGTCACCAAATTCCAAAGTGAACTCACCGCGGCCCAAGAAAGCCTTGTTGTGCCAACCGTCGTAGTCACTGTAGACCGCAAGCCGGGGAAACCACTGAGAAAGAAAGAATATCTGCGTATCTGACTCGTAAAACTGCTCGTAACCGCCGCGACTGCGCACAGTGTCACGCTCGATGATGTCGAAGGTCCACTCCACGTTGAAGCTCAGGTACTCACCGGACCCCAGGGGCTTTGGCAAGTCCACGCGCACCATGGTATCGACAACGGTGAAAGGCAGCTCTTCTCCGGCCTCGGCAGTAAAGCTCAGATTGCGATAGCCGTAATCACCAATGGATACCGCCTGATGGTCTCGAAGATTGCGATAGGACACTCGATCAGAACTCGACGTCCGCGAGCGGCGATCCAGAGAGTCCTTCTTGAAGCGGTTTTGGTCTAACTGCAGCCAAAGATAGCGCAGTGCATCCGGCGAATTGTTGGTGTAGACGATACGTGCGCTGGCGTCGATACGCCGCGCATCGGCATCAAGCTTTGCATCAATATCGTAGTCCGCCTGCTGCTGCCAGTAGGCATGACCCGGCGCACCGGAAGCCGTGCGATAAACGTTAGGCGATGGCAGAGTCTGCCCCAGCTGTGCAAAGGCATCTGCGCCCGAGCCAATAACTTCTTGTGCTTGAGTCGAAAGAGACAGGGGTGCCATACCCGCAACGATGAACCCCATCGTCAGGAAAAACGAGCGATAACGCATAGTAAAATTGATTAACCGTCGAGAAAATTAGCGGCGAAGGTTACCAGATGCCGAGGGGTCTTGGGAGTGACCCATATCAACGCGCCAGCAAATCGACAATCAGGTATCGTTCTACCTTTGGTATTTATGAGACACACCGGTGAAACGATTCTTCAAACTGTCGGCTGCACTCTTATGCTCGACACTCCTGGCCTGCGAAGGCAGCGGCCCGCACACTGTGCTGACAGCCACCCCGAACACCACTGCGAGCGCTGAGCAAAGCGACCAAGGAGCAACCATGCTTGTGGAATCCGGTGTGTCGATATCACTGGCAACGGAACGTGCCCGTCGTATCAGCGCTCTTAGCTACGATCTTGCGTTTTCTGTGCCCGAAGACGCAGCCATGCCAATGGAAGGTCGCGCGATCATTCGCTTCGAGCTCGACAGCGCAGAAACACCCCTGCAATTAGATTTTGCTCAGAGTAGTGAGCATCTGATATCTGTGCGCGCCGAGGGCAAGGACGTCGCCTATGCCTTCGACAATGAGCACATTGTCGTTTGTGAGTCGGCACTGCGCGTTGGCCAGAACGAATTAGTCGTGGAATTCACTGCCCCCCAAGACGCCGTGAACCGAAACCCAGATTATCTCTTCACGCTGTTTGTCCCTGACCGTGCCCGCCGGGCCTTTCCGCTGTTCGATCAGCCGGATCTCAAGGCACGCTATTCATTAATGCTGAAAACGCCTCCCAGCTGGACCGCCATGGGCAATGCACCTCTCAAAAGCACCGAGAGCATGGATGAAGGGCATGTCTTTCACTTTGCGACCACTGACCCACTTCCGTCCTATTTGTTTTCTTTTGTCGCTGGAGAATTCGAAACTCTGTCCCGCACGCTCCAGGGGCGAGAGATGACCCTGTTGCATCGGGAAACAGACGCCGACAAACTTGCCAGAAACCTCGATGCCATCTTTGAGATTCATGCAGACTCGCTGGACTGGCTGGAAACCTACACGGGTATCGACTACCCCTTCGAGAAATTTGGCTTTGCGCTAATCCCCGACTTTCCCTACGGAGGCATGGAGCACGTCGGCGCCATCCAGTACCGCGCATCATCGCTTTTGCTCGAGGAATCTCCCTCAGAAAGTCAGCTGCTTAATCGGGCGCAGCTTATCGCTCACGAAACAGCGCATATGTGGTTCGGCAACCTGGTGACCATGCGCTGGTTCAACGACGTGTGGACCAAGGAAGTCTTCGCCAACTTTATGGCGGACAAAATCGTGAACCCGCAGTTTCCCGACACGGATCACGAACTCAACTTCCTGGTCAGTCATTACCCGCAGGCCTACGGCGTAGACCGTACCCAGGGCGCGAATCCAATCCGCCAGCAGCTCGATAATCTCGACCTTGCAGGGCAGATGTACGGCCCGATCATTTATCACAAGGCGCCGATCATGATGCGCCAGCTGGAGTTGTTGTTGGGTGAAGCGGCTTTTCAAAGCGGTCTTCAAAGGTATCTCAGCGACTATGCTTACTCTAATGCCACATGGCCTGCACTCATTGAGATCCTTGACGAGAAAACTGACATCGACCTGGCCTCCTGGAGCGAGGTTTGGGTCAACACAGCGGGAATGCCTGTGTTCTCCTTAAGCGACGATGCGCAATTGCTTCGCCAAAATGACCCGTCGGGAGCGGGGCGTGAGTGGCCCCAGCAGTTCTCCGTGTGGTCCCTTGGTGACAGCGCGGAAGCGACCATTTTTGCCGCGGCTGAGGCAGAGCTGCCAAGAAGTGTCGCGGATAAGACGCCACAAACGCTGTTGTTCAATGCGAACGGTCTTGGGTACGGGCGCTTTCCGGTTAACAAGGATCTCTTTAATGCCTGGGATCGACTTACCCCACTCCAGCGGGGGGTATTGCTCGTTTCCAGCTTCGAGAGCCTTCTTTCCTATCCCGATGACAGCGCACCCGCGTACTGCGATGCACTCATTGACGTTGTAACGACCGATAGCAATGATCTTCTCATCGATCTGGCCGCCAACCAGTTGGCTTACGTTTACTTTAGCCTTCTCAGCCCTGAAGAACGCAAGGCGCGAAGCGCGAAGCTGGAGCGAAGCCTCTGGCAGACTATGGAGGCCCAGAAAACCCCAAGTAAGACGAAGATGTTCTTTGAGCTGTTCACGAACATCGCTCTCTCGGACGAGGCACTGAAGAAAATTTACGCCTTATGGAGTGGTGAAGCGCAAATGCCATCCTTGCGCCTCCAGGAAGCCGAAAAGGTTCGCCTTGCTGAGATACTGGCCGTGCGATTCGCCGATAATGTGGAAAGTGCCGACGCCATTATCGAAAAGCAGCGACAAGAAACCCTCAATCCCGATCGCCTTCGCCGACTCAACTTTCTGGCACCGGCACTGTCATATGACCCCAACATCCGAGATGCATTTTTTGAGTCCCTGAAGGCACCGGAAAATCGCGCCACCGAACTATGGGTGAGCGATGCCCTCAGACGACTCCATGATCCCACGCGGCTTGACCAGTCGGCACGCTATGTTCTGCCCAGCCTTGAGCTTCTTGAAGAGATTCAGGTGACCGGTGATATATTCTTTCCCAGCGCCTGGCTGAATCGAACCCTCAACGGACACAGCACGCCGGAACTTACGACAGTTGTACGCGAGTTTCTGAGGGAGCGACCCGACTACAACCCCCAACTGCGCATGAAGATACTTCAGGCTGCGGACCCCCTGTTTAGAGCAAGTGCGTTACGAAGCGGCGGCGAGCAGTGATGGCAGTACCGGACCGCGCACCACCGGCTCAAGGTGCGCTCAAACGCGAACTGGGCCTGGGCGCACTGGCAGCAACGGGTATTTGCTCCATGCTCGGCGCTTCGGTGTATGTCGTTCCCTTTATGATTCAGCGCAACGTGCCCGGCATCGGCTCCTGGGTTCTCCCAGCGTTTTTGTTTGCGGCGCTTCCGGCAATTCTGGCGGCACTGGCCTATGCGATTCTGGCATCGGCCATGCCCCGCGCGGGAGGTAGTTATCTCTACGCTAGCCGTGGGCTCAGTCCCTACCTGGGTTTTGTTGCCAGTTTCTCGCAGTGGTTCGGGCTATCTATTGTCATTGGCGTTATTGCCTACATCATCGTGCCTTTTATCCGTGACATCGCGCTTGCACTCCAATGGACACAAACTGCTGCGCTTCTCGAAAATGGCGCGGTCCGCGTGGGTCTCGCGCTCACTATGCTGTGGAGCTTTGTGGGCACCAATTTACTGGGTTCACGGTTTTATGCACGAACGCTAATACCCTTGATGGCCCTTATGTTTTCTCTCGGCGGCATCGTTGTATTCGCAGGCTTTACACACGATGCCACGGACTTTGCCGTAGGCTTACTGACTCGCGACAACCGGGTGATGGCAGAGGGCGTCGACACAGCATTCGACCTGAATACCTTTTTGGCGGCTGCGGCGATTCTTTTCTCAAGCTTTATTGGTTTTGACTCTATTGCCCAGGCAGGCGGCGAGGCTCGCAACCCCCGGCGCAACCTGCCCCTTGCCATTGGCATCGCTATGCTCAGTGTCGGCGGCTTTTATTTTTTGTTTACCGCTGCGGTGTATCACACTGTGCCCTGGCAGTTTGTCGCCGAGGAATCGCTTAGGCGTGACGTAACTGCGCCGGGACTGCTGAGTTACGTACTCCCCAACGGCTGGGCCGTTGCCATCATCGCAGGTGCCGCCATTGCCTTGCTGAACGATCTTCCTGCCATGCTCCTTGCCGTGTCCCGGCTTATGTTTGCCTGGGCTAAAGACGGTATTTTTCCCCGAGCCCTGGGTAACGTACACCCCAAACGCCACACACCGCAGACGGCGATTCTGGCGAGCGGCATGATGGCGACCGTGGGTATTTTAGGCAGCCACTTCGCGAGCGACTTTTTCCTGGGTATCGACATCATGGTGACGTCCATGCTCGTGAACTTTATGCTCATGTGCCTCACGGTGATTACGCTTCCCAAACGCAATCCTGCTCTTGCGAGCAAGATCACGGTGTTGAGCCACCGGCCAAGCCAACTCGCGCTGGCGTGGCTGGGAATGCTCATGCTCGTCGGATTCCTGATAATTCACGTGCGCAAGGATCTTAGTGCAGAATTGTCGGAATGGTACTTTCACTCGACTCCCATCTGGCTCATCGTCATGGCTCTGGGGAGCGGTGTTTATTTCCTTGAGCGGGGCCGACTGAAAAACAGTGGCGCTGATCTCGATGAGGTCTTCAAACAATTACCCCCGGAGTGAACATGAGCTCGCAGGAACGCTACACAGAACTCGCCCATGATCTGCGCATATCTCGCGTGATCACCGGCTTGTGGCAAATTGCAGACATGGAAAGAGATGGCGGCTCTGTGGATCTGGACAGCGCCGCACGCAGCATGCAGGCCTACACAGATGCAGGCTTGAGCACTTTTGATATGGCCGATCACTACGGCTCATCCGAAGAAATCGCCGGCCACTTTGCACAGCGCTATATCGATCGCGAGAACGTCCAATTGCTGACCAAGTGGGTTCCCAAACCCGGTGGCTCCAGCCGTGAAACCGTCCGCATCGCCGTCGAGCGCGCCCTCAGCCGCCTCAAGGCCGATCAGATACAGCTTCTGCAATACCATGCCTGGAACTATGCAGACCCCAGCTATCTCGACGACCTGAGCTATCTTAAAGAGCTTCAGGACGAAGGCCTTATCGGTCATTTGGGGCTTACCAACTTTGATACGGCTCATCTGCGGGTCGTCCTCGAGTCAGGCATCGATATCGTTTCCAATCAGCTGTGCTTTTCCTTATTGGATCAGCGCGCCGCGAACGGGATGCTTGAGCTCTGCCAGCAAAGAAACGTCAAGGTACTCGCCTTCGGAACCCTCGCCGGTGGCTTTCTATCCGAGCGCTGGCTCAACACCCCAGAGCCCGATCAAGCGGCGCTCGCGACCTGGTCGCAGATGAAATACAAGCGCTACATCGATGAGGCCGGTGGTTGGTCGCGCTTTCAAAACCTGCTGAACGTGCTCCATAAGACGGCGAAAGAGCATGAGGTCTCCATAGCCAACGTCGCCAGCCGCTTTATTCTGGAACAGGAAGGCGTAGGAGCAGTAATCATCGGTGCTCGTCTGGGCCAAAGCGAACATATAGAAAACAATAGTAAGTTGCTCAACTACTCACTGAACGAGGGTTCATGTGACGCTATTCGGGAAGCGCTGGGAAGCCTAAACGCAATCCACGGCGATTGCGGCGATGAATACCGCAAGCCGCCTTTTCTCACCGCATCCGGCGATCTCAGTCACCATATAGAGTCACTGCCAAGGCCCTACCCTACGGTCCCCGGATCTGATGGGCAAACGCTCGCTCTCAGTGGAACCATCTGGGAGGATCTGGCCGGATTTTCCCGCGCGGTGCGCAAAGGCAATACGATCTTTGTATCGGGCACCACAGCTACCCATGGCGACCGCGTTATCGGCGCAGACGACCCTACGGCACAGGCGCACTTTGTTATCGACAAACTGGAGGGGGCACTGCAATCCCTGGGCGCCGGTCTTGAGAGCGTGGTGCGCACGCGCATATTCATTCGCAACATGGATGACTGGGAGGCGGTAGCCAAAGTCCACGGTGAGCGATTTGGGAGCATTCAGCCTGCGAACACTCTCGTGCGAGCGGAGCTTGTGGGTGACGAGTATCTGGTTGAAATCGAAGCAGATGCTATCTGCCAGACTTAAATGAGTACCGAGCGATGAGCAGAATCGTTGTTTTTGGCAATTCCGGATCCGGCAAGTCGACCCTCGCCCTGGCTATGTCTGCCGATGCAGGCCTCGCCCATCTGGATTTGGACACCCTCGCCTGGGAGCCGACCACGCCTCCCGAGCGCAAAGCCCTGGCCGCTTCAGAGGCAGAAATTCTACGGTTCACAGAGTCACATCCAGACTGGATTATCGAAGGCTGCTACGCAGATCTTATTGCTCTCGTGCTGCCGCTTGCCGATGAGCTCATATTTCTGGATCTCTCGACTGAGGACTGCATTAGCCATGCGCGCGCCCGTCCCTGGGAGCCCCACAAGTACGAGTCTAAAGAAGCGCAGGATGCCAATCTTGAGATGCTCATAAGTTGGATAAGGGATTATCCGACGCGGGATGACAGCTGCTCAAGGCCAGCCCATAGGGCCTTGTTCGATGCGTTCACAGGCAAGAAAACGCGAGTGACTGATCCTCAGAGTAATCCAAAGAGCGATTGATCTTCTTTTGGCTAAAGCAGTCCCGCCGCACTTAGGCGTGGCCACTCTATGGCAGGACAACGATCCATCACCACTCGCACTCCCTGCTCCTCGGCCCGGGTGGCCGCGTCAACATCGATGACATCCAGCTGTGTCCATAAGGTGCCGGATCGACACTGAATCACGTCCTCTACAATCTCCGGAAGAAAACGCGCATGGCGAAATACATCAACCATATCAACGACCAGAGGTAAGTCTGCAAGAGCACCATAGACTTTCTGCCCCAGCAACTCTGATCCCGCCAGACCCGGATTCACGGGAAAAACTGAATAACCCTTCGCCAACAAAAAACGCATCACATCGTGACTGGGGCGTTCGGGTTTGGGACTCGCTCCAAGTAAGGCAATAGTCTTTACGGAACGCAAAACCTCCGCAATATCGGCATCGGCACTCAGAGGCATAAAACCTAGGCATCTCCCCAATTCGGGGTGCGCTTCTCAAAGAAGGCTGCCTTGCCCTCTTCAGCGTCGGGGGATGTCATCGCCCGAACCATGGCCTCGTTAGCATAGGCAAAGGCATCCTCAATAGGCATGTCCACCTGTCGATAAAAGTCAGCCTTGCCGTGACGAATGCCCTGAGCAGACTTCGCGGCTATGCGCTCGGCCAACTCGGTCGTTCTATCGACGAGCAAATCGCCGGGGACACACTCATTAATCAAACCAAAGCGAACAGCGTCCTCGGCACTGAACGCATCACCAGTCAAAGCCAAAGCCATGGCGTGCTTTCGGTGAACGTTACGACCAATCCCCACCAGCGGCGTCGTGCAGAAACCGCCCATGTTCACGCCGGGCGTGCAGAACTTGGCCGAATCCGCAGCGATAGCGAGATCACAGGCAGACACGAGCTGACAACCCGCTGCGGTAGCCGTGCCCTGTACGCAGGCAATAATCGCCTTAGGCGAATTCACGATGCCCAGCATCATCCGAGAGCAGGTATCCAAAATTTCGCGCATTCGCTGAACCTGGGACTCGCGGCTCTCACCGTCACTCTTGCTCATTTCCCGCAGGTCATGCCCCGCAGAAAAAACCGGCCCATTGGCAGCGATAACGATCGCGCGAACCGCAGGATCATCACCCGCCCGTTCAAGAGCATCTATGAGTGAATGCAGCATCTGCAGAGACAGTGGATTGCGCTGCTTCTCTCGATCAAGGGTAATCCAGCGCACATTGTTGCGCGTGGACTCTGTCAACGGTGCATCCATGTTCGGGACGGCTTCGGACATGTAAGACAACTCCTCTTTTTCGCCGCAGCGCTATCTCAGACTAGCGCCAACTTTGCGACTCTATTTGGGCAAGTACGCATATTAAGGTTCCATCCGCTCCTGTGGTAGGGTCTGCGTCCGACAAAATATTTGTCCCCCCATATGCAGACAGGAGATTTCATGCGGTTCCTTCATCTTCAATGGCTACGCGGCACAGGTTTAGCAGCTGCCAGCCTCGCTTTTGCGACATCACTCAGCACTTTCAATGTTAATGCCGACATCGATCCGGATACTTTTGCACCCGAAATACGCGCCCTTGAGTGGCGCGAAGTGGGCCCTTTCCGGGGCGGACGCTCTGCCGCGGTAGCAGGGCTGCCCGGCGACCGGGATAAATACTACTTTGGCTCTACCGGCGGCGGCGTCTGGATGACCGACAATGGCGGTACATCCTGGGACAATATCTCTGACGGCTATTTTGGCGGATCCATCGGTGCGGTGGCCGTGTCCGAATGGGACCCCAATGTTATCTACGTAGGCACGGGCGAAAAGACCGTGCGCGGTAACGTATCCCCGGGCGATGGCATGTGGAAGTCCATGGACGCCGGTGACACCTGGGCGCACATCGGTCTTGAGGACTCTCAGCACATATCTCGCGTTCGTATCCATCCTACCAATCCTGACGTCGCCTATGCGGCGGTGATGGGCCATCTGTTTGGCCCTAACGATCAGCGCGGGGTGTTTCGCACCACAGACGGCGGTGACAACTGGGAAAAGGTCCTGTTTGTAAACGACGAGGTCGGCGCGGTTGACTTGGCCATGGACCCCAGTAACCCGCGTATCTTGTACGCCAGTTTCTGGCGCGTAAAACGTACGCCTTACTCTTTGGAAAGCGGCGGTGAAGGATCAGGGCTATATAAGAGCGTAGACGGCGGTGACAACTGGGAAGAGCTCACGCGCAATGATGGACTACCTCGCGGCACCATTGGTATCAGCGGTGTCACGGTGTCTCCCAGCAACAATAAGAACGTTTACGCGATCATCGAAGCAGAAGATGGCGGTGTTTTTCGATCACGCGATGGTGGTAAGACCTGGGCCAAAACCAGCGAAAATCGTAATCTTCGCCAGCGCGCCTGGTACTACACACGCATCTTCGCCGATCCCGCTGATGAAGAAGCAGTTTATGTCGCCAACGTGCGGTTCCACTTCTCCAAAGACGGCGGCAAAACCTTCAGCGAAATCGATACTCCCCACGGCGACAACCACGACCTATGGATCGACCCCGCAGACCCCATGCGCATGATCCAGTCCAACGATGGCGGCGCCAACGTGTCCTATGATCGCGGCGAGACCTGGTCAACCCAGGCCAATCAGCCCACGGTACAGTTTTATCGTGTCGCTACCGACAATGACTTCCCCTACCGACTTCTCGGTGGGCAACAGGACAATTCCGCTGTACGTATTCGTTCACGGTCGGCCATGGGTTCGTCCATCGGTATTCGCGACTGGGAGCCGACCGCCGGTGGCGAAAGCGGCCACATCGCAGCCAAGCCAGATGATCCGGACGTCGTCGTAGGCGGTTCCTATGGCGGCTTGATGCGACTGGTCAATCACCGAACGGGTGAGCGCCGAGCACTGGATGTATGGCCGGACAACCCCATGGGTTGGGGCGCCGCAGAAGTAAAGTATCGCTTTCAGTGGAACTACCCGATTGCCTTCTCAAAGCACGATCCTGACGTTCTGTTTGTTTCGGCAAACGCGGTATTCCGCAGTGATGACCTGGGCTACAACTGGACCCAGATCAGTCCAGACCTAACTGTTAATGACAAGAGCCGCATGGGCAAATCTGGCGGTCCCATCACCAAGGACGATACCGGCGTTGAGTATTACGGCACCGTGTTTGTGCTCACTGAATCACACCACGAAGCCGGTGTACTCTGGGCGGGCAGCGATGACGGCAAGGTCCACGTTACTCGTGACGGCGGCGAAAACTGGAAGGACGTAACGCCTTCTGCACTCCCCGAGTGGGCGATGGTAAACAGCATCGACATAGACCCCTTCAATGAAGGCGGCGCTTATCTGGCGGCCACCCGCTACAAGATGGACGACTTCAAGCCCTATCTGTTCTACACAGACAACTGGGGCCGGAGTTGGAAGCGCATCAGCGGCAATATCCCTGATGATCACTTCACCCGCGTGGTGCGAGCAGATACAGAACGCGAGGGCCTACTCTTTGCCGGCACCGAGCGTGGCGCTTACTACTCCTTGAACAACGGCGATGACTGGAGCCCCATCCAGCTCAACCTGCCTATCGTGCCCGTCACAGATATGCAGATTAAGAACGGCGACCTCATTGCCGCCACTCAGGGCCGGGGCTTTTGGATCATGGATGATCTGAGCACCCTGCGTCAGCTACCCGAAAAGCAGCATAAAACGGCGCATCTCTACACCCCCCGCCCCTCTTATCGCATGCTCTCTCGAGGCTGGGATCGCTCCAAGGGGCCTGCGGGGACCAATCCCGATGATGGCGTAGCTCTTTACTACACGCTTCCCGATGATCTTGCGGACGATGCTGCCATTGAGCTGTCTGTCTATAAGGACGGTGACGATGATGCCATCTGGACCTGGTCACGGGAGCCGGGTGCTGACGACGAGAAGATGCCCAAGAGTGCCAGCGGTGAGCCAGACACTCGAGTGCTGAGCGCCGATGCAGGCCTGAACCGCTATGTGTGGAACCTCGACTATCCCGGCATGAAGCGCTTCGATGGACTGATTCTCTGGTCTGACAAAAAGACCGGTCCTCGGGCCGTTCCCGGTCAATACCGCGCTGAACTTGCAGTGGACGGCGAGCGTCAGAGCGTCGCCTTTGAGGTAGTGAAAGATCCGCGCTCTACGGCGACACCCCAAGACCTCGCTGCGCAGTTCGACTTTGTGCTGGAGACCCGAGACCTTCTCTCGCGAATCCACGAAGAGATTGGACAGATACGTAGCTTCCGCTCGCAGCTTGATGCTCTCGAATCGCGTCTGGTGACAGACGGAGACAGTGTTGATGATCCATCGCCTTTGCTAGGCGACGTGCTTGCCATGGGTGAAACCATAACCGCCGTTGAAGAGGCTCTCTATCAGACTAAGAACCAAAGTCGCCAGGACCCTCTCAACTTCCCCATCCGTTTGAACAACAAACTGGTGAGTCTCATGGGGATGGTGGCAACGGGTGATGCGGCGCCTACCAGTCAGGCGATGGAGTTCAAGACCGAGCTCACGGCGACTATCGAGGCGCAACTATCGACTCTGCAGAGAGTTTGGAACGACGACGTGCCAGCCCTCAACGAGCAGATCAAAGCGCAGGGCATGGACATGATCTCGCTGGGTGCGGATTGACAGCCCCCATGGGCAATGGCGTGACCGCTAGCGCGGCGCGCCTGCCTTTCATCAGACGCGCTCTGGGGGTCAGCTTATTGCTGGCCACCGCGTCTGTTGCTCCTCTGGCAAGTGCGCAAACCGAAGAACCCTACAGCTATTACGGCGGCGAGATAGACGTCGAGGAAAAGAACGCAGCCATAGAAGCCTGTGAGTATCAGCTACTCGTGGAAGAGCAGCGCTGTAATCTTCGCGCGAACAAGTCCAGATGCATTAAAGAAGTACATCGCGAGTGCCGCGAGGAGTATGCGGACGCGAATTCCACAGAAAGTAAACCCGAAGACAATTGAGCCACTACTGGGCGCGCTTCAAAACCGTGGGCGGTAAGCGCTTTCGTTTTGATACGCGTATCTACCTTGAGCCGAAAGATGCACCAGACTCACAGGACCCGGTACTGGGATGCATCATCGGCAAAAACCCGGGCTCCGCAATGCCGGGCAAACGTAGCAGCGCACTCACACCTATTATTCTCTCCGGCGACAAGTTTCTGCCCACGGTGCTGTCTATCGTTCGGCAGTCCTATGCACTAACTGCGATCGCCCCCCCGAGAAATAGCTACGTGCAGGTACTCAATCTCTTCTATCTTTGCGACCGCGATTTAGCGCAGGCAAAACGTTCCCTATCGAGCGTCAAACGGCCACCTATCTGCCCAAGCGAACAACAGCAGTTTCCTTGGGCGTGGTTCGCCTGGGGCGGTGCCGATCCAGTGTTGGACCCCCTGAAACCGCGCTTTGAACAGTTACAGAGCAACAGGGATTTCTACTACTCGCGGGATCTGAAACGTGTGATTGCCGAGCGTCCAGATTCTCAAGAGCTCGCCAAACACACTCAGGGCATGCCTCAGTCTCAGGTCGTCGATCATCTTGCAAAGCTGATAGCGCGCTAAGAGCCCCTGAGGGTTTACCCGCAGCAACTCGCTCTGTAAAAAGAACCCTGCATAGTCACTCTGAGGACATCCAGCACATGCCCAAATCCTTACTTACGATGATAGTCGGCTGCCTGATTTCAACCATGGCTCCCCTGAGCTACGGGCAATCGACGCTCTCCCGGGATATTGATGCGATTTTTTCGGGGATCAGCGACAACGGGCCGGGATGCAGCGTAGGACTCGCAAAAGACGGAGAGTGGATTCACAAAACAGGTTATGGCCTAGCGAATATGGAGCTTATGGTGCCTCTGGATGGCAGCCACTTGCACCGCATGGCTTCGGTATCCAAACAGTTCACTGCCATGGCCGTATTGCTGCTGGCAGACGAAGGCAAGCTCTCTCTGAATGCAGACATTCGCGACTATCTAGCAGAGCTGCGGCCCTACGGGGCCACAGTCACCATCAACGCCATGCTCGGCCACGTATCGGGCATGGGCGACTACGATCTGATTGCCGGGTCTTACGAAGGGCCTAAAGCCGCGAATGGGATCGACCTCAAGTCCGCGGCCGGTGGCGAGTTTCGATTGGGTAACGAAGACTATCTAACCATCGACGAATTCTATGCCGTTGTTGCGCAGCTACCCCTCGCCCAGGCCCCGGACGAGGGTTTTCGCTACAGCAATCTCGCCTACTTCCTGCTGTCCATGCTGGTAGAAACTGTTTCGGGCGAAACCCTGCGTGAGTACGCCGATCGTCGAATGTTTACACCCCTGGGAATGCACAACAGCTTTTTCAGTGATAACCCCGTAGAGATCGTCGCGAATCGCGCCGATGGCTATGTAAAGAACGAAGACGGTCAATACATCAACGATATGACCAATCTATTTTGGGTGGGTGACGGCGGGCTACATACTAATTTAGACGACATGCTGATTTGGGATACGCACTTCTATGCACCCAGGCTTGGCAATGACCCGACATCGTTTATTGCGGCTATGAATACGCCCAACAGTGCGCATGAAACCAACGGCCGCCTCTATGCCAACGGTCAGAACATAAACAGCATGAATGGCGAGCTTGTGTTTACCCACTCGGGAGGATGGTTGGGCACCAGCACTTACTATGCACGGGCACCCGAAAAGCATGCCTCGCTGATGATGATGTGTAACGACGCTGGCCTTGATGTGGGGAGTCTGGCCGAACAGTCTCTGGAGCGACTCTTAAAGATCGACTAGCGTTAGTCAGCTATCGGAGATGCTTGCCGTCAAGGTAGTACCAGCGTCCCTCGATTTTTTCGAAGCGACTGATCTCGTGGAGCCGATGACCTTTGCCGGCGACTTTGAAACGCGCTACGAATTCGACAGTTCCGGCGCTGTCCTCTGACCCTCCCGCCGCTGCATCTTTAATACGCAGCCCCAACCAACGCTGCTCACTATCAAAGCGCACGCGACTAGGCCGGGTCTTGGGGTGCCAGGTAGCTAACAGATAGGCGTCATCACCAGCTACAAAGGCACTATAACGAGAGCGCATAAGCTGCTCGGCGCTTTCAGGGATCGCATTTCCATCCAGAAACGGCCCGCAGCAGACTGAAAAAGCCCTCCCACTTTGACAGTGGCAGGGCTCTGAATCGACAGCCAAGCTTAAGCTCCCTCAGTCACGAAAGGCCTAAAGAGGGTGTACCCTCACAGACAGGTCACTGATGCCCCGTACAAAGTTAGACTGTACGCGCTCGGGTTCGCCGACAACCTCTACCTTGCTGAAACGCTGCATGATCTCTTCCCAGAGAATCCGCAGCTGCATCTCGGCCAGTCGGTTACCCATGCAGCGATGGACGCCAAAACCAAAGGACATATGCTTGCGCGGATTGTCTCGATCGATGATGAAGCTATTGGCATTCTCAATAACCGTGTCGTCATGGTTGCCGGAGATGTACCACATCACGACTTTTTCACCCTTGCGAATAGTCTTGCCCTGAAACTCCACATCCTTATTAGCGGTGCGTCGCATATGCATGAGCGGCGTTAGCCAGCGAATGACTTCCGAGACCATGGACGGAATCAGATCTGGGTTTGCTCGCAGCTTGTCATACTCCCCAGGGTTCTGGTTGAGCGCTAAAACACCGGCGCTGGCGGAGTTACGAGTCGTATCGTTACCACCGATTATGAGTAGCAACAGGTTTCCCAGGTACTCCATGGGATCGTCAACCATGTCTTTGGTGTTGGGATCGCGCTGGAGCATGCGTATGAGATCTAAGGTCTCCACGCCGTCATCCTTGCGCTCATGCCAGATTCGCGTGAACGTTTCCAAACAGTCATGGAGACCCGTCAGGCGCTCTTCGGGATCCACATCGCCACCCGCAATTTCCGGAGAACCGGCCCCTAAATCTGACCAATAGGTGAGCTTGGAGCGATCCTCAAACGGAAAGTCAAACAGCGTCGCAAGCATTTGTGTGGTGAGATTGATGGACACACGATCTACCCAGTTAAACGTCTCTCCAACGGGCAATCTGTCCAGTATTTCCACAACCCGGGAGCGAATCAAAGACTCCATCTCCACAAGATTTTTAGGCGCAACCACGCCCTGCACAGCACGCCGCTGCACGTCATGCTTTGGCGGATCCATGGAAATAAACTGAGTCACGGGCAACTCTTCCGTGAGGCCTCCAATGACGATCGTGGGCTCTGATGAAAAGTCTTCAAAGTTGCTATCCACCGCGACAATATCTTCCCAACAGGTGATAGACCAGAAGGGTCCGAATTGACTATCCGCAACGTAATGCACGGGGTCTTCTTTGCGGAGACGCTCAAAATACGGACGCCAGGCATCCTGTTGGTAAATACGTGAGTCACTCACGTCGATGTCTTCCAAAGCCATCTCGCTTGGATTGGGCAGCTGCTCAGCAATATTCATAATTATTATTCCCGCTTACATTTGATATTCAGGAAGCCGAACCACCAGACCGTCCATATCGTCGGAGACGTCGATCTGACAGCTCAAACGCGAATTCTCAGCGCGGTCGGGCCGCATACCCAGCATCGACTCTTCCAACATTTCAACACCACCGGTCAGCGCAGCCCAGGGCTCTTCTACAAAACAATGGCAGGTGCCGCAGGCGCAGGCGCCACCGCAATCGGCATCAATGCCCGGTACGTCGTTATCGATAGCATTGAGCATGAGGGACTTGCCCACTTCGGCTTCGATTGTGTGACTCTCGCCGTTGTGCTCGATAAGGGTGATCTTTGGCATAGTTTTATTCTCAGTGACGAATTTATGCGTAGCACTTTACCGAATAAGTTACTGCCTAAGGGGTTATAATTTGCCATAGGGGGGTTATAATTTGCCATTAATGAAGCATACAAAAATCAGTTCTGACGCAAGCGACTTCCAACTACCCAGTACCTACGCACGGATCATTGCGCGTGTCGCGAAGCTTCAAGAACGGGATCTGTACAAGCTTCTGGTAGGGACAGGACTCCCTGCAAGTATTCTTATGCCTGGCGATGAAACCTTTATCTCGGGAGACCAGCAACTTCAGATCATGCACAACGGTCGGGAACTGCTGGGGTCAGCAGACTTCGGTCTACGCCTGGGTGAACAATTACACCCCTCCGCCCATGGTCCCCTCGGATATCTCGCCCTGTGTAGCCCGGACCTCATGAGCGCGCTCTTTGCACTGCGGGACTATCTCCCTCTCCGGCTACCCTGGGTAGCCATCGACATCAATGTGTCAAACGAAACAATTCACTGTGAACTTCGTATACAGATGTCCATTGACGAAAATTCCTACGCACAGATCACCATCGCCGAGTGCTTCGCCATGGTGCTGCAATCTTTTGTGGAGGCGGTCTTGCGACGCCCCGCGACCGAGGCGGTCATCAACTTCGCTCATCACAAACCAGCCCATGCGCAATGCTATGACCAGTTTCTGCATGCGCCCTACCGCTTTGAGGTCGAGCAAAGCAGCTACATCCTTCCCGGCGAACTGGCCAATGCGCCTAACGCCACCAGTGACAACGCGTCGTTTCGACTAACCCAGCAGCTTTGTAATTCGCTTTTGGAGCAAACACCGCGCTCCGGTAGTTCCATGGCAGACCGGGTGAGAACCCTCATGTTGCTACGACCCATAGAGTCGATCGCAGAGCCCGATATTGCGCGGGCGCTGTTTGTATCTAAACGCACTCTGGGTCGTCGTCTACAAACCGAAGGCACCAGCTATCGCCGGTTAAAGGACCAGTTTCTGGCTGAGTTAGCACGCCGTTACCTGCTGGAACCTCGCCAAACTGTTGAAGGCGTGGCGGCGTCTCTGGGGTATCACGACGCCGCCGCTTTTCGAAAGGCTTTTAAACGCTGGACCGGGATGACGCCAAAACTTTACCGGCAAACGCCGCCCTCAACATAAACAAGGGCGGGGCTTGAGCAGTGAGTACAAGGTGCTCAGAGTCTTATCGGTAAATCTCTAACGCGCTGACCCGTAGCTGCGAAGATTGCGTTGCCAATGGCCGGAGCGACGGCAATAAACGGTGGCTCGCCGAGGCCCGTAGGAAACTCATCGCTTTCCATAAACTTGATATCCAGCTCTGGCACATCCGCCATGCGCAGAGGCTTGTAGCTATCCAGGTTACGGTCTCGCACCTGTCCGTTTTCAAATGCTGTTCCCTCGTGGAGAGCAAGACTCAGACCCCAAAGGGTTGCTCCCTCTGCCTGCGCGAGAGCGCCGTCGGGATGCACCACCGTTCCGCAATCCAGCGTTTGCCAGAGCTTTTTCACCGTGACGTTTTTACCATCTACGGCAACGTGCGCCACACAAGCGCTCCAGGTCGGCATTGCCCGCTCCTGGCCATGTGCCACAGCAACACCCAGGGCTTCTCCCTCAGGCAGAGACGAACCCCACCCCGAGCGCATCTGCACATCTTTTAGTACGGCGGCTAAACGGGACGCTCCACCCACCTGCATGGGCGCGCTTCCCGCCTGTCTACCCACCGCATTGAGCAATGAGAGACGATACTCCAGAGGATCCATCCCCAGCTTTACAGCAATCTCATCCATAAAGGACTCAACACCCCAAGCAATCCAGCCCGGACCTACCGACCGCAACCAGCCAGGCAAGAAAGTCTCTTGCGCGAGGGTGTTGTTGATAGCGCGTACACGATGATTGTCGAGGTCATACCAATGATCAGCACCATTAATCGAGAACCCGTCAAACTTGCCGTTGCCATCAACACCTTCGCCCAAAAATCCGGGCGCCATGGACAGCGTTGGCCAGCCTGCCGCGGCCGCGTGATCAATGGCACTTAGGCTACCGTCCTCGGCAAAGGCGGCATCCAAGCGCGCCACCGAGGGTGAACGTGCGCAATCAAACAGGCTGTCTGCGGGTCGCGTCATGACTAGCTTCACCGGCTTCCCCAAGGCTCGGGCAGCATGGGCCGCGGGGATCATTTGATCGCCAAACAGACGACGACCAAATCCTCCCCCCAGGTAGTAGGTGTGCAGCACAATGTCTTCTTCCTGCATGTCCAATGACTGGGCAAGCACCGGAATGATCAGTGACTGCCACTGGTTTCCCGCATGCACATGACACTGACCGTCACGAAACTCCACCAGGGCGTTCTGCGGCTCCAGGGTGAAGTGCAGAGCCGTACTGGTCCGGTAAGTTGCGGACAAAGTATCGCTGGCGGAGGACATTGCCGCGGCCGTGTCTCCAGCATTCACAAAGAGCACACCGGCTTGCGGGTCATCAACCAGACTCTTACCCTCGGAAAGAATATCGTCTTCGCTGACACTCGCGGTCTCACCCGCATCCCACTCGACCTTCACCGCTTCTGTCGCCTTCATGGCTGCGGGGAAACTATCGGCGATCACCAGTGCCATGCCCTGAACAAACCCTGAGGAATCTTCAATGGCCATGGTCTGCTGGTACCCGGAGATTTCCTTTGCCGCACTATCATCAATCGACGTAATCACACTGCCATATCGGGTCGGCGCCACGATGGGATGGGCGTAAACCATGCCCGGCAGCTCGGCATCGAGACCATATATCGCGGCACCTTTGGACTTTGCTGGCACATCCAGCGCGGACGTCTCCTTACCAATGAGCGTTCTCGAAGCCGCAGGTTTGATTGGCATCGCCGCCAGCTCGTCGTCGCTGAAGGTTCGGCTTATGTCGCCGCGGGACACAATCTCTGCAAAGCTCAGAGATTGCCCTGCACCAGAAACAACGCCGTTACTAGCGCTCAGTTGCGCCGCATCAACACCCAATAACGCAGCCGCCGCATCAATCAATACCGTGCGACCCGCCGCGCCGGCGCGGGATAGCATTTCAAAACTCGTGACCACAGACCAGGACCCACCGGTCACCATGTAGCCCCACTTAGGATCCGTATCCACGTGCGCGAGGCTTACACTCTCCCAGTCGGCGCCCAACTCTTCGGCAACGATGCGAGCAAGCGCGGTACCGACGTGCTGCCCCATTTCGGCCTTGGCGATATTCACCAGAATCTCGCCCGCCTCATTTATTTCAAACCACACTGCAGGAGAAAACATGCGACTGCCGCCCGTGGCGACAATTTCGCTGACAACTTCTTCTTTGGAACAACCGGGCAATACAACGCCCAGCCCCATCATTAATCCCGTACCGAGACTACCCGCAAGAAAGCTTCGACGACTGACGCCTGTTTTTAGGTCTTTCATGAGTTCATCTCCCCTTCCGCAGCCGACTTGATCGCTTTGTGAATCCGGGTGTAGGACATACAGCGACAAAGATTGCCGGTCATTGCCTGGGTGATCTCGGCTTCCGTGGGATTCGGGTTGTCCTTCAGGAATGCTTCCGCCGTGACGATCTGTCCCGACTGACAATAGCCGCACTGAGGCACCTGTGCTTCTACCCAGGCCTCCTGGAGCGCGGTGCCTTCAGGACTGGCAAGACCTTCGATAGTCGTGACCTCAGTTCCCGCCACTTCGCTTACCGGAAGCACACAGGACCGAATAGGGACGCCGTCTCGCTGCACCGTGCAGGCTCCACACTGGGCGATGCCACAACCAAACTTGGTGCCCTTGAGCCGCTGCTCATCCCGAATCACCCACAGCAACGGCGTGTCGCCGGGTGAATCCGTGGAGACCTGCTTGCCGTTTAATGTAAATTCGATCACGCGATATCCTCCGTATTTTTTACCAAGCATAGCGTATTGTCGGGAAGTTCCTAAGCTGCATGTCAGCCATGGCTTCTTAGCCGCTGTTAATTGAGGAGAAACAATCTGGAAAGCTACCTGCTTCTTTTTGGCTCCGCCTTTCTCGCCGCCACGATTCTCCCGTTTTACTCAGAAATCGTACTGGTCATGGCTCTACAGGAAGGGGCTGATCCTTGGCTGCTATTACTGGCAGCTACGCTGGGCAATACACTCGGTGCCGTAGTGAACTGGTTCCTCGGCCAGCAGCTTTTAAAGTTTCAGGACAAGCGCTGGTTCTACTTCAGTCCCGCGCAAATTTCGCGGGCGCAGCACTGGTTTCAGCGCCGGGGAGTCTGGTCGCTATTTTTTGCGTGGCTGCCGATTGGCGGGGATGCTCTAACCCTCATAGCAGGGGTAATGAAAGTTCGCTTAGCGACTTTTCTCGTGCTGGTCGGGATAGGCAAAGCCCTGCGCTACGGCTTTGTACTGCTTATCGCACTCTATGCGCTTTAGCTGATTAAAAACGATAGCGCCGGGACCCCAGGGTCAGCCGCTCAGTAAACCCACCATGCTAAAGCCCAGATAATTACCCAGAGCCAAACCAGCAGAGCCCACGAGGATCGCAGGCAGCTCAAGGTCACTACGACCCAGGCTCCTGGCCAGAGCCAAAGCCGAGGTGCCGCCCCCAATGTTGGCCTGAGAGGCCACTGCCGCGGTTTCGAGATCGGCTTTAAGAAGACGAGCAGTACCGAATACAACGGTGCCATGCACGGCTACAAGCACCACCACAAAAACACCCAGCACTGGCGCGAGCTCTCCCATACGCATAAGCGCCTCCGCATCACACAGAGATCCGATCACCGCGAGAAACAGGTACACCGATAAAAGACCCAGCAGGCGAGCGCCTTTTAAACGCTGAACCAGAGGCATTTGTGCAAGACCGAGAGCCAGTGTAGACAGCACCAACACCGATGGGAGGTCTAACCCAGCGTACTCCTTCAGAACCTCTGCCAGGAGTTCCGATAAGCCAACGGCCGCGATACCTAAAGCAATCACCGCAGCCAGATCGAAAATGCGGGCCACCTCGCCATCATCCTGAATAGGTTCGGCGTGAGGTCGCACAGCCTGACCATCGGGTTTGGGCCAAAACCCAACCAACAAACGAGGAAGCGTCACGCAAACCACCATCCATACGGTGGTCATGGCGTTGTCCACTGCTGCGGCACCAGCATAAAGTGCAGCGTCCTCCATCACCCCGTATTCAAGGGCCACCGCATTGTAGTTAACGCTGCCGCCCACATAAGTGCCTGTGAACATACCCGCCAAAGCCGCATGTTGATCGCCAAGGGCTTCTGCACCACCCACCACCCAGTGCCCCGCAGCGGCCCCCATCGTGGTGCCACAGGCTCCAAACAAAAATAGTAAGAGCGTGGGACCGCCAACCTGACCCAGACTGCGCAAATCAACCAACAGCAATAGCCAAAAGATGCCCAGAGGCGCCACGTAGGTAAAGATCGCGCCATAGAGGGGCGTTTCGGGACCGTAGGTGGGTATGACACCAAGGTTTGCCATCAGGGCGGTAAGAAGAATGACCAGTAACGCCGCCCCAAAGTGACGGAGCCAGGTGCGCGTCGCCAGCCATTCGGAGATCGCAATGAGTGCAGCCAAAACAGCGGCAATAGACAGTGTGCTGGTAAACATCAGTGCATGTTACACGGAAGTCGAGGCATTCTGAGTACTTGCGAAACTGCCGACTATTCCCGCACTTTTTTTCAGTGATTTCTTGCACTGGGACGTCTCTGCCGCTACCCTTTGCACCGCTTATAATTGACCGACCAAACGTGGCTCAATATTTGGCTCTTCTAGCTCACAACCCAGCTAATGAATTCGACGGTCCGTTGCGGACCGCACGCGATTATCGCCCAGACTCCTCATCGCCCAGACGCTCCTATGCCGCGCCTGCGAAGAAAGTCTCTCCGGACAACAATGCCGGCGTGATCTGCGACTAACAACATGGATATCAACGGACATACTGAATGCTTACTGCACGAAATTTAGAAAAGATCATGGAGCTGGAAGACAAGCTCCGCACCGAATATCAGGTGCAACTCGACGCGAAATCAGAAGAGATTAGCAAGCTCGAAAAAGCGACAGAAGATCAAAAGGCGGTCATCGCCAAGCAACTCGAACAAATCTCAGCCCTGTCCGTTGACGCGTCAAAGAACAAGAAGGTAGAGCAGCGTAATCGCGAACTCCACCAGCGCTGCGAAAACCTTCTTGAAGATGTTGCCAAGCAAAAGACCCGCGCCAAGGCGCTGCAATCTGATCTTTCTGAGGTTCGCGAAGAAATCGCAACCTTGAAGCAGTTTGATCCGGCAAAAATGAAGAAGAACCTGGATGCCAGCAAGAAGAAACTCGCCGAGAAGACTTCCGCCAACGATCTTTTGCAAAAGTCTTACAAGCAAACCAAAAACGAAAATGCTGACCTTAAAGCACAGCTGAAAGCGCTCGAAGCTAAGCTCGAAGAGCTGGAGCCAAAAGACAGCGACTTTGAAGAAACGGATGTGGAGCAGGAAGCCGCAGCCTAAGCCGTCGTTTATCGCATAAACGCGGGGCAAAAAACGCGAGAAATGTTGCCCCGATTAGCGGTACACTAGGCTTCGTAATATCCTGCTACATCATGACTTATTGCGCCCGTAGCTCAGCTGGATAGAGTAACTGGCTTCGAACCAGTTGGTCGGGAGTTCGAATCTCTCCGGGCGCGCCATTTCCCTTTTAGTCATCCCTAATGTAGTGCGAATGTAGTGCGAGTGATCAGTGCAGGAGCCCAACGGCTCTTACCAAACCCGCTGAAACCACTAAACCAGCTCTTGTAAAACCAGCTCTCGCGAAACCAGCTCTGGTAAAACCAGCCTTGATAAAGATAAACCCGGGATTAAATTAAGCCTCGGTTGCGAAGCAGTGGCTGCACCTTGGGGTCTTGACCCCGAAAGTTGCGGTACAAAGTCATGGGATCAACGGTCCCTCCACGCTCGAGTATGTTTTCTCTAAACGCCGATGCTGTTTTTGCATCAAAGAGGCCGTTCTCTTTAAAGGCCTCATAACCGTCGGCATCCAGGACCTCTGCCCAGATATACACGTAATAGCCCGCAGAGTAAGCGTCATCGCTGAAGATATGTTGGAAGTAGGTCGACTTGTATCGAGGATCTACCAGCGGGGTCTTACCAATATGCTGCATGGCCTGGGCTTCGACTTCCCCAATCTCCTGCGCAGACACGTCCGCTGTGCCGTGCCAGGCAAGGTCCAGGTAGCAAGCCGCCAGATACTCTGTAGTGGCAAAACCCTGATTAAACTGTTCCGACTCTCTTAGCTTGGCAATCAACCCCTCAGGTATGGGGGCGTCGGTGTCCACATGACGCGCATAGGAAGACAGCACCTCAGGCTCCATGGCCCAGTGCTCCATGATCTGCGAGGGCAGCTCGACAAAGTCCTGCTTCACGTTGGTTCCACCGAGACTTGCGTAGCGCACATTGCTCAGCAAACCATGGAGGCCGTGTCCAAACTCATGAAAAAGCGTTCTGACCTCGTCCACATCCAGCAGACAGGGTTCGGACTTAGGAAAATTACAGCAGTTCACAATCACGGGGGTCACCCGCGCACCGTCATTACTTTGCGACCTAAACTCGCTCATCCACGCCCCGCTGCGTTTGGAAGGTCGCATATAAAAGTCGAACAAAAAGAAGCCTATGCGGCTGCCATCGGCCTCGCTGACCTCGTAGGTCAATACGTCCGGATGGTACACGGGCAGATCTGGACGCTCTGTAAAGACAAGGCCATACAGTTTGTTGGCCACCTCAAACACTCCATCGCGGACATTCTCCAGCTTGAAGTACTGCTTCAGTTCATCGGGATCCAAATCAAAACGCTGGCGGCGCAATTTCTCGGTGTAGTACCACCAGTCCCAGGGCGCTAGTTCTTCTTCGTCCTCGAGCCCCGCACACTTCACCAGGTCCGCCGCCTCTTTAGCCACCTGCTCCTGACAGGGCTGCCAAACCTTGTCGAGTAACTCGCGTGCGGCAAACGGTGTCCTAGCCATACGGTCGTCGAGCATAAAATCAGCGTGGGTCGCAAAACCCAACAACTTGGCCCTCTCGTCTCGCAGGGCAACGATCTCCCTAATCAAAGGACGATTGTCGACACTCCGCGTGCCGCAACTCGTATAGGCAGCGTAGATCTCCTCACGCAGATCCCGGCTATCGGCGTATTGCAGAAATGGCGTAATAGAAGACCTGGAGATGGTAAACACATAAGCATCGTTTTCACCGCGCGTGCGAGCCTCATCCCGCCCCATCTCCAGTACAAAATCAGGCAGGCCCGCGACATCGCTCTCTGAGCTCAGAACCAGCGCGTAGTCATTGCTGTCCTTCAGGACGTTTTGGCCAAAACGCGTGCACAGTACTGCCAGCTGTTCGGTGATGGCACTGACTCGACCGCGCTGCGCGTCTTCTAGTTCGGCACCCGCGCGCACAAAGGTGCGTCGGGTTTCTTCCAGCAGCTGCGTCTGCTCAGCGCTGAGCGATTCGTCCCCCTCGCACACGGCCTTCACGCGCGCGAAGAGCTGTGGGTTGGCATAAATCCCACTGCGGTGCGCACTACACTCTGGCGCAACCTCACATTCAAGGGCCTGAAGGTCGGCATTGGTATCCGAAGACGTCAGATTCCAAAACACATCCTCAACCCGACGCAAACTCGCACCGCTGTGCTCGAGAGCCTCCAGGGTGTTCGCAAACGTGGGCGGCTCGGGATTAGAGACTATGTCTTGTATCTCTTCCCGCTGCTGGGCAAAGCCCCGATCAAAGGCCTCTCGATAGTGCTCAAAACGGATCGCCGGAAAATTGGGGATACCCGTGTCGGCCACAGGCTCAAAGAAGGGATTAGTCATGGGTTTTCAATCCTGAGGCAAAGCTTAGGGAACGCCTTGGCGGTAATACAAAGCCAAGGCGAGGCAGTCACGGTGAGAGATTAACCATCCGGCGTGTCATTTGCGAATGCGCCCAGCTTGTCAGCCCGCAGCAGCCAACGTACTCTCGGTTACACGATCCGCTCACGAGGTCATCTCTCATGCACAGCGCAGCACACAATAAAAAACGTCGTCACCTACTCAAAGCTATGCTCGCTGCCTCTGCTGCAGCTTCCGTGAGCCGACCAGGCTGGGCCAACCTCGCTATGGGCAAAGCCGACCTCATCGTTACCGGCGGCACCTTCCACACCATGGATATCAGCACCTCCAATGCCGAGGCAATGGCCGTGAGAGGTAATCGTATACTCGCGGTAGGCTCTATCGCCGACATCAATAGTCTCGCTGGCCCAAATACCCGGCGCATTGACGCCCGGGGACTTACGGTAACCCCGGGGTTCATCGATGCACACTCTCATCCGCTTATGGCCAACGAGGCCATCAGTACTGATGTAAACGTCCGTCAAATTTCGAAAGTGCAGTCTCTGTTAAAAGAACGGGCCCAGCGCACGCCGCCAGGCCAATGGGTGATGGCGCACATGTATGACGACACAAAGTTTGACGAAGGACGAGCTCTCACACGGCAGGATATCGATGCGGTTGTACCCTCACAGCCGGTAATGGTTCGTCACCGCGGAGGACACACCGGCGTCGTAAACTCCAAGGCCTTTGCTATGGCCGGAATCGATACCGACACGCCGGACCCCGAAGGTGGACGATTCTTCCGAGAGGACGGTCAGCTCACCGGCAAGGTCGCCGAACTGGCGATGGACGTTTTTAACGATGTGGGTGAGTGGCCGGTGGTGGATCGTGATACCAACCGCAAAGGCGCCAGCCTAATGACTAAACGCATGGCGGCGTCTGGGCTCACCAGCACCACCGATGCGGCGGGTGGATTAGAGGACTGGATTTCCTATATGGATGCCTTGGACGCAGGCGAGCTGTATAGCCGCGTCGCATTCATGCCCCGAGGTAACACGCCCATTTACTCCATGATGAAAGAAGCCGGCATGCGTTCCGGGTTCGGCAATCCAATGCTGCGCGTAGGCGCGGTCAAATACGCAGCAGACGGCAGTGCCTCAGAACGCACGATGCGTATGAGCACCCCCTTTGAGGGCACCGATGATTACGGCATTCTCACCATGTCTCAGGAGCAAATCGACGCTGCGGTAGACGACGCGGTTGCCAACGATTTCAGGATTGGTATTCACGCCAACGGCGATGTCACCATTGATATGGTGCTCACTGCCTACGAGCGCGTCCTTAAGAACTGGGAAGGCACAAATCCGCGCTTTCGTATTGAACACTGCTCCCTCGTGAATCCCGAGCTGCTTCGGCGTATCAAGGCGACCAATACCGTACCTACACCTTTCTATACCTACGCCTACTATCACGGCAACAAGTGGGTCGACTACGGTCCTGAGAAGATGCGCAGTATGTTCGCGCACCGATCGTTCATCGACGCGGGCATCATGGTGGCGCCGGCCTCTGACTTCACTCCCGGACCCTATGAGCCCATGATGGCGCTGCAAAGCATGGTCACCCGGCAGGACTCTCAAGGTCGCGTTTGGGGTGAGAACCAGCGCATTAGCGCAGCCGAAGCCATGCAGGTTTGCACCATGAACGGCGCTTATGCATCCTTCGAGGAGCACGATAAAGGTTCCCTCACGCCGGGCAAGCTGGCGGATTTTGTGTTGCTGGGACAAGACCCTCTCACTACGGATCCCAACGCCCTCAAGGATATCCCCATTGCCGCAACTTACCTCGATGGCCAAGCGGTGTTTGAAGCCTAGCTAGCTGCTAGCAGGACGACAAAACTCGAGAATTGGTTGGTTTCCAACGGCTTAGCTCGCCCGATGCTCGGTTCATCGAGTTTGCCGTGACCTTTGCTCGGGCCTCGCGCACTCTGTTTACTCAGAGTTTTCGCAGAGGTCCGAATCATGAAATCAACCGCACTCGCATTATCTATCCTGCTAGCTACGCCCTTCGCGTGGTCCGCCGATGAACCCATAAACGACATGCCGGGCTACGTCGACTTTGCGGAGCTCTCCCAGAATTACGGCGAACCGCGAGTCATGGTCAACCTGGGCGGTTCACTACTCAAACTCGTTGGCACTATGAAACACGACGATCCCGTGGCGGAAGAAGCACTCAAAAGCCTGGACTCCGTGCGCGTGCATGTTTACGACACGGAAGGAGAAACCAGCTCCGCTGAGCAGCGTATGGATACGGTAAGCAGCAAGCTCGAAACGCTCGAGTGGGAGCAGATTGTCCGAGTACGCGAGCCAGACGATCGAGTGAACGTCTACGTCAAATACACGGAAGATCGCATCCAGGGTTTGATGGTGATGGCGGTCAACTCCGAAGAGGCGGTGTTTGTAAATGTTCTAGGTGATATCGATCCCGCGCATCTCAACAAAGTCGTGGACAGCATCGATGTCGTTGACGACTTTGATATCGATATTGACATGGCGCCCTAAGCGATGAGAGTTATCGCGCTAATTGTGCTGGCGGCACTCGTTACGGGATGCGGCGTCACCGCATCTTCAAACAATCCCGGCTTTGTGAGTTTTGACACACCGGAGCACGAGGGCCTAAAACACGGCACGTCTATTTCTCTGGGTCCTCGCGTTTTGCGGTTTGCTGCAAAACATACGGAAGGCGACCCCCAGGCCCGGGCTCTCATGGAGTCCCTGGACGGGGTTCAGGTCAGCGTTTACAAGCTGTCAGCAAATATCGATCGCGCTGCGCTGGACGCCGATGTGGGTATCGCGACCGCCAAAGCATTCGATGAGCATTGGAGCCCTATCGTGCGAGTCGTCGAGGACGATTCCCGGGTGCACGTCTTTGTAAGAGAACAGGAGGGACGACTCCTTGGAATCGCCGTTGTCTCGGTAGACAGTGAGGAGCTCGTGTTCGTTAACATGATGGGTGAAATCGCCGCCGACAGTCTTGAAAGCTGGTCGTCCGTTGTACCTGGTTCTGACGCACTCGCACTCATTTCCACCGACACCGACTAAAACCGGCGTCAGGAGCAGCCTCTGCGTTCTGGCGAAACAGTGTTCAGTTAAAGATCAGACCCGCGTATTCTTCGCGCATCGACCCTCGGGGTTCTTTGTGCGGAGTTAACGCGATGCTGCGATGGATTCAACGCACCACCGTCCTGCTTACCCTGCTCACCCTACTGGGGAGCAATATTCTTCTTCTCACCAGCAGCGCCTTTAACGCCGCGGTCTCGACGGCACTCGCGACAACACTGGGTGTTCGCACCGCAAGTGCTGCCCTGTCATCTAAACTCGCGGGCAGTGAGCGACAGCTCCGTGCATTAAAGAGCACGCAGATTCGTCGTAGTTCTGCGGTACGGGGATTTGGCAAGAATCTCACAGCCCGCACTAAACGCGTCGCAGCCAGGGGTATTGCCGCCATCCCCGCGGAGTCACTCCCCTTCATCGGCGCGGCGGTGGTCGTATCCAGCATGGTGTATGAACTCTACGAAGCCTGCGAAACTCTGCGCGAGCTTGATACTCTTTACAGCGATCTGGGACTATCAGAGAGTGTCTCGGAAGATGCCATGAGCTCACTGTGTAATCCTCCGCCCCTGGACGAGCTTTTTACCCACTCTTCTTCTCAACCGGACGTCTAAAAAAAATGATCAAGCGCCTACTCATGCAGTCGCGATTTGCCGCAGGGCTTAGCTTCCTGGCTCTGCTCACACTTATCACCAGTGGTGTCCAAAGCGCAGAAGATCAACGTCCCCCGGGACTCAACGGCGCCACCTGGCAGTTTGGTCCTCTTAACCGCTGGGCCTATACGCATATGAGTGAGGTTCTGCCCAGTAAAACTATCCGCAGGGGCTCTAAAAGTCCGAGCCCCCTGCCGGGCCTCGGCGCCGCAGCCAAGGAAATGTCGATCGACTGGGACGGCAGCCCCGCGCAGCTCTCCAAGCTCATGGAGGAGCAGTACATCGACGGCCTGCTAGTGATCAAAGATGGTCGTGTCGCTTTCGAGCGCTATGCGGGAACCCTGACCCCTGAGCGCACACACCTGCTTTGGTCTGTCAGCAAAACGATTACCGGCTTGACCGCTGCGAGTGTCTCAGCAGACGGTCTGATCGATCTCGACAAGACCGTGGCTGACTACGTACCCGAACTTAGGAACAGCGGCTGGGGACAGGACACGCTCAGGGACGTGTTGGACATGCGTGACGGCTCTGAGTGGAATGAAGACTATGCCGCAGCAGATAGCACCGTGCGTCGACAAGACTGCTCTGATGGCTTGCTGACGGGACCCGACTGCGAAGGTGTACCGGTAATCGGTAACTACCAGTTTTTACCGGCGGTGGGTCGAATGGCGGGGCGCCATGGCAGCTTTGTTTACAAGTCCGGCACCACCGATGTCATGGCCTGGGTACTTGAGGCGGCAACCGGCAGGCGGTTTGCGGACCTGGTGGAAGAAAGAATCTGGCAACGCATTGGCGCCGAACAGGATGCCGGCATCACGGTAGACACCGCAGGGTTCACCCTCGCATCGGGAGGCATGCATGCCACGCTTCGAGATATCGCCCGCGTCGGTCAGTTGATGCTCAATCGCGGCAAAGTTGGTGACGAACAGATTCTCCCCGCCGCCTGGATGGACGACATTTTCTCCCGGGATGGCAGTCGCAGCTGGCCCAAGGAAGCGCCGGTAAGCACTCGCCCCTACTACCGTTCGTTTATGTGGGGCCTGGGTGATGGAAACGGCTCAGCGCAGGCTCGAGGTGTGCACGGCCAGCTCATTCACGTCGCTCCGGCATCTAACACCGTCATTGCGATGCTCTCCAGCTGGCCCGATGCCGAGGGCGGCGCGCCCGGTGTTGGAGGTCGATCACAGCGACAACTCATTAAAGCGATTGAGGCTGCTGTGCGCTGACAACCGCTGCGACGGCGCTACAAGTTTTCGATGGGCACGTAGTCGATATCAAAACCAAAGGCCCGGGGCTCCACCACCTTTAGAGCCTTCTCGCTGCGATAGTGCGGCGGGCAGCCAATCCCAAAAATAGTGACCCGCTGACCATAGTGCACACGCTCGGCGTTAATCGGCGCCGAGGTCTCGTGATCTACCATGGTGATCAGGTCCGGCACGCTGGCAACCACGCGATTACCCATCTCGGCCAACAAGAATTCGTTCTTAATGGCGAGGCGCAGGGGCGGCGAATCATCTATCGTCGATTCCAGCACCGCTTCACCCACATCAAAGCCTCCGACGGTCTTGCGACTGATATCCACGACTTTGCCGGTATAGAGGTGCTTAAACTCTCCGTAATCCGACGTTTCAAACAGCTCTCTTAACGGCGCTTCGATTTGCGTCGCATTCCCGGAGTGCCTCTTGAGAACCCTGCCCAGCTCCAGTGCAAAGCTAATGGTCCCGGGAATAATGGCTCGCCGAGCTTCTTCACTGTTCATGGGATGTTCTGCGGTAAACACCATACCGCCCATGGCCATGGATAAGTTGCGAATCTGCCTCTCGTAGAGCACCGCGTCCTTCACATCGAAATATACCGCGCCGCCGCTGTAGTCCACGGCAACCGCAGGACTGGGTTTCACGCCTTCGATAGCAAAGGTCATCATTTGGGCCTCAGGCAGTGCTCGCGCCATGCCGTCACCATCGATCAAGGGAATCCCCTTGGCGGCCGCTGCCAAGAGTGGCACAACGGAATTAGCACCACCGACCTCAAAAGAGACCAGATGCGTGATCGGCTTGCCGATCCACTCCTGCCAGCGATCAACGACTTCAAGGCATTCATTGCCGATAGGCAACTGCTCAAGACTAATCGAGGGCGCGCCCACCTCCCCCACGGCAACTACGAGCGATTCGTCGGGTAGATCCTTTAAGGGGAACAGCGTGACCGGGCCATGCTTTTTAAGCGCTTCGATGACCAACACCTGACTAATGTAAGGATCGCCGCCTCCCCCCGTGGCAAGAAACACCGACCCCATACACAGCTCTTCGATATCGTCATGGGTAATGGTTACGCTCATGTTTCGCTCCCTGCAAAGTCAAGATCACCCACCATCTTTACCCGCAATCGCGTCGACTCATCTGCCATGTAAGAGATCGCCGTTTCTTCGATGTCAGCGATGCGGATACTACCTGGCTGTGCACCCGCCGCCATGAGTTCCTCACTGAGGATGGCCTGGAGCTCAGCTAACACCTCATCACGCGGGTGTTCACGGTAAGAGACGATGCGCTCGACCTCTCGTCCTACCTGCGCATTTGCCGCGCCAATGGCATTCGCCACGCCGGCGTGCTCGGGGCGGAGTAAGTCTGAAGCGTTGTTCAAATCCCGAGACACCAGAACCGCACCACCCCCTACGAGAATCACCGGAACCGGTTCCCGACTCGACTTCATCTGATCAATACCGTCATCGATGATTTCGTGCATGCGGCTCATTGCGGCCTCGACCGTCGTGGGTGACAGATCATTAACTCTTTCGCGGCTGCCTATCTCTGCCGCACCGGCGGCCACGGCGATATCCGTAGCGGTCAGGGTGTCGCCACCAAAAACGCGACCATCAGTCACCAGACGATAACCGACGCTTTGAGGGCCGATAGTCTTACCGTCGTCACTGACCAGGCTGCCGCCACCCAAGCCGATGGCCTGAATGTCCGGCATGCGAAAGTTTGTCCGCACACCACCGACCTTGATCGCTACGTTGGACTGCCTTGGAAATCCCCCCTGCAGCACGCCAATGTCTGACGTCGTGCCGCCGATATCCACCACAACCGCATCGCTAAGCTGAGTCAGCAGACTCGCGCCACGCAGAGAGTTTGTCGGTCCCGAGGCAAAGGTCAGTGCGGGGAACTCTGCAGCAAAATCTGCAGACATCAAGGTGCCATCGTTTTGGCTTATGTAAAAAGGACAGCGGATCTCGCGCGCGGCCAAAGCATCCTCAAACGCCTGAACAACATTTGTGGCGAGAGGTCTCAAACTGGTGTTGAGGATCGCCGCGTTCTCCCGCTCCAGCAGTCCCATGCCACCTATTTGGTGAGACAGCGTAACGCCTGCATCGGGGATTTTTCGACGCAGACGTTCTGCAACGGCGAGTTCCTGCTCGGGATTTGAGGGTGAAAACACGCCCGAAATAGCAACCAGCTTTATACCTTTAGCGGCAATCTCGTCGATAACCCCATCGATCTCGTTCTCATCGAGCAGGCCAATAGGGAACCCATCATAGGTGAGCCCGCCGTGCACCATATAGCCATTACTGCCGATGGCATCCGCAATGTCCTGCGGCCAGTCGGTCATGGGCGGGATCATCTCTCCCGATGGCAACGCAATTCGTATGACGGCGGTTGGGGCGAGTTCGCGACGCTCAATCACCGCATTGGTGAACTGCGTCGTACCGATCATCACTGCCTCGACAGCATCGTGAGCCACGCCACTGCGCTCAAGAATCACATCCAGTGCGCCTAGGACGCCGTCTCGAACATTTGCCGAGGTTAAGAACTTTGTTGAGGCAATCACTCTGTGTCCATCGAGGATCACAGCATCCGTATGCGTGCCGCCAACATCGATACCAATTCGCATAGCTATACCTTGCGCCTGTACATTTCTGTGCGAAGCTTACACGCTACAAGCCAGCACATATCCTCACCAGGAACTATTCATGACCGAAGCCGAACTCACCGCACTTAAAACCGCCTTCACGTTTATGCCCCAAGCGATAGAAGTGACAAAGTACGAGTATGGCGAGCGCTATGAGCGCGTACTGGAGCAGGTGCAGATGGTTCGTGCCTGCCTCCTTGAACAGGGCGTTGATCCCGACGAAGTCGCCGGTGAGATCAACCCCGATACCTCCCCAAACTCCTACTACTGAGAGCGCGAACTCCCGGCGCTATCGTCTCCTTCGAGCGGTCACCCACTCTACGCAGGAGTAAGCGATCATCGACAACAGCAGAGCGTCGAGGGCCCCGATACTGGTTACTGATGCACCGGCGTAGTAAAGCCACGCAGACACCAAACCGGAACCGAGAGCAACAGCCACCGCGCTGATCTTGAGAGCCGGGCGCTCCTGCAAATGGGCCTCAGAAAAATCCCGCCGCCCAAACACATAAAAGTCCGCAAAATAGACGCCCGCAATGGGTGGCACAAGCAATCCCATGAGAATCAGGAAGTCGATGAGCTGGTCGGAGATCCCCACAATGGCAGCCGCAGTCCCCACTACGCCCATGATGATGACAACCGAACGATAATCACCCAGGGGTACAGACGCGCGGGACGCCAGGGCGGTGGAGTACAAGTTGATGACATTTGTCGTCCAGGTAGCAAACACCAGCACCGCCAAGGCAAGACCACCAAATCCCATGAGCATCATGTAGGTCATGGGCTCAAGTTCGCCCCACACCAGCACGGGAATCATCCCGACGATGTAAGCGATACACATACCCCCGCCCTGACCAACGAAAGACGCGACGACACAATCACGCGTGGTTCGCGCGTAGCGGGTTAAGTCCGGAGTAAGCACCACGCCTACGATTGCCGCGCCAATAACCGCCGAGATCCCCGTAGCCATATCAATCGTGCCACTGCCCGGGATGCTCAAAAGCTCAGAGAAAGCGACCTGTCTGAGGGACAGCACAACCACAGCTGCCAGAGACAAGAGTAAAAAGGGCACGGCAATCAATGCCAGCCTGTCTATGGCCTTGAATCCGTAAATAGTAGTCACGGTGACGATGAGACTGGAGAGAACAGTGAAAGACCATTCGGGTAGCGCCAAGGTCGTAAGCTGAGCGGCCGCCAAAAAAAGCGTCCGGCCAAAGAGCTCCGCAGTTACGGCATACCAGCCCAGTAAAAACACACCAAAACCAAAGTTAACAAACTTGGCTCCTGCATAACCAAAGGTGTGCTCGATAATCATGTAACTGGAAAGGCGTGTTCGGGCGCCCACGATAGCCGCGGGTATGGACATTAAACTCAGCGCAATAGCGCCAAGAAACGTAGCAGTCATTGCCGAGCGCAAACCCATACCCTGGGCAAGCTCACCCGCGCTGTACATCAAGGGCAAAGTGATAGAAATGCCAATCAGTACAATACCGATCTGCATACCACTCACCGCTTCGGCAGGGTCAACCGGCGTTCGAGAGTCGGCGTCGTAAGCGAGAGCGTCAGCCAAGCCGGTTTACCTGCTTCAAGAGTATTTGCAGGACCCTAACACACGGACATTAATCACTTCTTCGATAGATCGCAGCGCTTCGAGTGAACTGTCGCTAGGACACGCTTCCAAATCAATAATGTTGTACGCGATATCGGCGCGGCTCTTGTTCAGCATATCGACAATATTGATGTCGTGGTCAGCGATGATTGCGGTGATTTGATTCAACACCTTAGGCACGTTCCTGTTGCTGATGGTGACCCGTACCGGCGTTGTGCGCGGCAGGGCAATATTCGGAAAGTTCACCGAATTAGCGATGTTGCCATTTTCAAGAAAATCCATGAGCTGATCCGCCACCATGATCGCGCAGTTCTCCTCGGCTTCACCAGTACTCGCACCAATGTGCGGCATCTGCAGCATCCCCGGATGACGGAGTGTTTCATTGGCGGGGAAATCAGACACGTAGCGATGCATACGCTCCTCACTCAAGGCACGCATTACCGCTTCGTTGTCGACGATCTCACCCCGGGCAAAATTTAGCAGCACTAAAGACGGGTTCACGTTAGCGAGCAAGTTATCGCTCACCAGCCCTCGGGTGGCATCCAATACCGGTAGATGGAGGCTGATGTAATCGGCCCGCCCAAAGAGACTGTTGAGGTTATCCATTTTCTCTACGTCACTGGAGAGCCGCCAGGCTGCCTCGACGCTGATCGCCGGGTCGTAGCCGATTACCTTCATGCCCAGAGCCAGGCCCATATTGGCTACCAGTGACCCAATGTTGCCCAAGCCCACAACACCCAGGGTCTTACCAATAAGCTCGGTGCCTGCAAAACGCTTCTTCTCTTTTTCCAGTAATGGGTCCAGACCGTCCTGCTGTTCGAGGGACTCTACAAACTTCATGCCCTCATAAATATCTCTGGAGCCCAAGAGCATGCCCGCCAGTACCAGCTCCTTCACGGCATTAGCATTCGCGCCGGGGGCGTTGAAGACAACGACACCCTCTTCGCTGCAGCGCTCAAGGGGAACGTTGTTCACACCCGCACCGGCGCGGCCAATGGCCTTAAGCGTGTCGGGAAACTCCATATCGTGGAGTTTCTGACTGCGAATCAAAAATGCGTCAGGATGCGGTAACTCGCCGGCGACTTCGTAGTCTTCCCGGCTGAAACGATTTAGACCCTTCACTGAGATGGTGTTGTAAGTGCGAATTTTGTACATAAGAAACTGTGTGCTGGCGTAGAGCGCGCGGGATTGTAGGCCTAATAGCCTATGGACCGCCAGACAGCATAAGATAGAAGTTTAAACGTCGGAGACTTTTGATGCTCAAACCCCTCGCAATGCTGCTATTCGCTGCGCCGCTATTCGTCCTCGCGTCGCAGGAGCCCACCGATGTTTTCACCAGCGTGACGCCTAAGAACTTCGACGCTGGTGGGGCCGTAAGTTTACAGTTTCATCTAAATGCCGAGTCCTACCTACGCAGCACGACTATCGCTCGGGACGGCGAGGTTCTCGAGCTCAATCCAATGCCCAACCCGGCGCTGGGAAAAGCGTCCGTTGTCGTCAACGGTCAGGCCACCGACTTCTCATCTTACGTAGCTGATGACGCGCTATTAGATAGCGTTCTCATACTCCATGGCGACCAGATTGTGTTCGAGGCCTACCCAAGGATGGAGCCGCAGGAGCGACATTTTGGCTGGTCAGTCACCAAGGTTCTTACCTCCGCAACACTGGCAACCCTGGTTGCCGAGGGCAAGGTGAACATGGACGAGCCGGTGGAGAAATACCTGGCCGAGCTGCGTAGCACCGCCTGGGCAAGCACATCAGTCCGCGACATCGCCAATATGGCTTCAGGTATAAACTGCCTTGATAGCGATGGCTATCAGACAAGCACCACCTGCATTTATCGAATGGAAGAAGCCCTGGGCATCACCGCTCCCGCAGGCAACACCGCTTCGTTTCTGTCGCTCATCAAGGACATGCAGCGTTTGCGCCCGGCGGGAAAGCGCAACGAATATGTATCCGCCAACACCAATGTACTGATGCTCATCATTGAGCGTGTCACCGGGCAGAGCTACGCCGATGCAGTACAGGAGCGGATTTGGCAGCGCATTGGCGCTGAGTCGGACGCACTCATGGCTGTCAGCGCAGAGGGTCATGCCTACGCCTCGGGTGGACTCATGGCAAGACTCCGGGATCTTGGGCGCTTTGGACTGGTATTCACAGACGGCAAACGCTTCCCGGACATAGCAAGCACCATGCTCGCCGACCTCAACAACGGCGGCGGAATTTCACGAATAGACGAAGGTTCAAATTGGGCCCCCAAGGGCAACAGCGAGGACGTCCCCCGCCGTGCGGGCTGGCAGTGGGACAGGATCTGGGATGACGGCGCTATGTTTAAGGGTGGCTATCTCGGTCAGGGGCTGTATGTCGATGCCGCTCGTGACCTTGTCATCGCATGGTATGGAACAGGGCTGGACTTCAGCGCCAGACAAACCGACATGCTGTCCGTCGGGCGTCAGCTAGCCGTCTCCGGTTTGTTTGCAAAACGCCAGGAACCCGAATCGTTGAAGACAATCATCCAGAACAGAAATTACGAGTACGAGGTCGCGTTTAAGGCACAGGATATTTCGGCGATCCTTGCCTTACATGCCGACGACGTTGTTTTCATGAGCTCCCACCGGGAACGTGTAGTCGGAGTCACCAACTTAAAGGCGTCTCTGGAAGGAGAGCTATCTCTGGGAGAGAGCAGCATTCGCCTCACAACCGAGGAAGTCACGCGTTCCGGCGAGTTTGCCATAGAGGTCGGCCGCTATGAGCTGGAATTGGGTGCTGATACTGACGAGCCGATAAGCGATGTCGGTGATTACCTGGTGATATGGCAACAAAACACCGCGGGCGACTGGCTCATCTACCGCGACATTACTACGAGCACGCAGCCCTTACCTTGAACTGATGCCGGTAGCTAAAAAAAGCTGGGGGGCAGCGGAGCAATCATGACCTTTGCCCGCGGGGTAGTGCGAATCCTTCTCGCCGTCGCGATGAGCACAATCATGACTGCGTGCGGCGAGCGCCTGGTCCTTGGCGACGGCGTGCTGGCACCCGCCGAGCCCAGACAATGGGACGCCGAATCCCCTGCAATAAGGGTGGGAGATTTTGCCCTCTTTCCCCGAGCGGGGTATGACATCACCGCAAAGGTCCTCAGCAAGCGACAGTATCGCTGGGATGATCTGGCGGAGGTTGCTCCGTGGGACTTTGCGCTGGGATGGGGGACGCTCTCCGACGAGGCGACACTCAAGCCCATCAAGGTAGCCCAAGGTGATCGATTTATGTTTTGGCACCTGTACGACTCACCCTTGGATATCAATATCGCGAACCGATCATCGGCAAATATGCATTTAATTCCCGCTAACAGCGTCATAATGCAACGAATTTCGGCAATTCCTCCTGGCGCTATAGTCCAGTTCAAGGGCGAACTCGTGGATGTGCAGTTTCCGGATCAAAGCGTCATTCCTACAAGCCTCACACGAACTGACACCGGGCCAGGTGCCTGCGAGATACTCCTGGTGTCGGCGGTGAACGTTCTTCATCCAGCTGCGATAGATGCCGAGAAAAGCGATTAATAGACCCACTCTATGATCGTATTTTTAGATCGCCTTTTAACTTTTAATTCATTTTACTGTTTGCAATTCATCTCCTACGATAAGGAGATATCGGGCATGAAGCCTGATTTTTAAGAAGGACAGACTAAGAGGATCTTATGAAAATGCTCAAGAACAAACTGTCTCTTTGCGTGGCAATGGCAGCGACGCTGTCTGCTACGGCGCCCGCAGGCGCTGATTCCATGCACGGTGAACCAAAATCAGTTCAGGACTGGTGGCCCCAGGCGCTCAATCTGCGCCCCCTGCACCAAAACGAAAACACTGCCAACCCAATGGGTCCAAACTTCGATTACGCGGCCGCTTTTGCCACGCTTGATCTCGAAGAGGTTAAGGCCGATATCACCGCAATCATGACAAACTCTCAGGATTGGTGGCCCGCGGACTATGGCAATTACGGCCCCTTCTTTATCCGTATGGCCTGGCACAGCGCAGGCACCTACCGCACAATGGACGGACGCGGCGGCGCCGGTGGTGGCCAGCAGCGTTTTGAACCCCTCAACAGCTGGCCCGACAACACAAACCTGGACAAGGCTCGTCGCCTGCTCTGGCCGGTTAAGCAAAAGTATGGCCATGCTCTTTCCTGGGCAGACCTCATGGTACTCACCGGCAACGTTGCTCTGGAGACCATGGGCTTTAAGACCTTCGGCTTTGCCGGCGGTCGCGCCGACGACTGGGAACCCGATCTCGTTTACTGGGGTCCAGAGTCTGTAATGCTGGACGATGAGCGTTACACCGGCGAGCGAGAACTGCAAAAGCCTCTGGCTGCCGTTCAAATGGGTCTTATCTATGTGAATCCGGAAGGCCCCAACGGCAAGCCTGATCCAAAACTTGCCGCCCACGACATTCGCGAGACTTTTGGCCGCATGGCCATGAACGACGAAGAGACCGTGGCTCTCATCGCTGGTGGACACACCTTTGGTAAAGCCCACGGCGCGCGGAAGCCGGAAGGCTGCCTAGCGCCAGAGCCTGCCGGTGAAGGCGTAGAAGACCAAGGCATGGGCTGGAACAATAGCTGCGGCAAAGGTAATGCCGAAGACACAATTACCAGCGGACTCGAAGGCGCATGGACTGCCGCGCCGACGGCGTGGTCGATGATGTATCTCTCCAACCTATACGCGTTTGACTGGGAGATGACCAAGAGTCCTGCCGGTGCCACACAGTGGGTGCCTAAAGATGGAGGCGGTGCGAACACGGTTCCCGACGCGCACGTCGATGGAAAACGGCATCAGCCGATCATGTTCACCACCGATCTGGCGTTAAAAGAAGATCCCGCCTATCGCAAAATCACTCAACGCTTCCTCAAGAATCCTGAGGAGTTTGAGATGGCTTTTGCAAAGGCCTGGTTCAAGCTCACACACCGTGACATGGGACCACGAGCTCGCTACGTAGGCTCGGACGTACCCGATGAAGTCCTCATGTGGATGGATCCGGTACCTGCAGTGGATCACGACCTCATCGATGCCGGTGACGTTGCTGAGCTCAAGGCGAAGATCCTGTCTTCAGAGTTCACCACCGCAGAACTGGTTCGCACAGCGTGGGCCTCTGCATCGAGCTATCGAGACAGCGACATGCGCGGTGGTGCTAACGGTGCCCGTATTCGGCTGGCGCCCCAGAAAGACTGGGAAGCTAACGATCCCAAGGAACTGGCGCGGGTACTCAAGCGACTTGAGCGCATCCAAAAGGACTTCAACAAGGCCCAGCGGGGCGACAAGCAAGTATCCCTTGCTGACGTTATCGTACTCGCCGGCGCTGCGGCCGTAGAGCGAGCTGCCGATGCTGCTGGCTACGATGTGGAGGTTCCCTTCACGCCGGGTCGTACAGATGCAAGCCAGAAGCAGACTGATGTGAACAGCTTTGCAGTACTGGAGCCCAAGGCCGATGGCTTCCGTAACTACTACAGCGATGCAGCATATCGTCAGCCTGCAGAAGCGCTTCTCGACAAGGCGGATCTGCTGGATCTGTCCGTGTCAGAGATGACCGTACTAATAGGTGGCATGCGAACACTCGATGCCAACGCGGGTGGGTCACAGCACGGCGTTCTCACGGACGAGACCGAAGCGCTGGATAACGACTTCTTCACCAATCTGTTGGATATGCGCAACGTCTGGCGTCCAACCAAAGACAATCCCTACGTCTACGAAGGCCGGGATCGTGTCACAGGTGAGATGCGTTGGTCAGCAACGGAGGTGGACCTGGTGTTCGGCTCCAACTCTGAGCTCCGCGCTATCGCCGAAGTCTATGCCTATGACGGTGCAGAAGAAGTGTTCGTTCACGACTTTGTAGAAGCATGGAGCAAAGTCATGAAGCTAGACCGCTTTGATCTCAAAGGTGGCAGTAGCATGATGGCCGCTAACTAAGCATCGAAACCATGACAGGCCTCTGATCTTTCGATCACGCCCCGTCACCAGTCAAAGCGACCTCACTTGTGGGGTCGCTTTTTTTGGCTGCTAAAACATGCGGTAAGCGGTGTAAGGTCTAAACATCCTGCAGGACATGGCCCGCATTAATGAAGTGGCCAAAGAATTCAATATCCGCTTTGTTGGACCACCCCTACCGGCAGATGAGTAGTTTAGAGCTTCTGTAATCCCCCGGGGTTAAGCCCAGCCACTCAAAGCACCCTCACAGAGTCTGGGCTCAGCCACACCGGTGCGCGTTACAGCCATCTGAGATGTATCATTGAGGCGATTCTTTTTTCTCGTAAGCTATCACCGACTGATACTGAGGGTTGTACCGGTGTCTTCACGTTCTAACGATAAACCCGTCATACATTATTTCACCAATGTACTTTGTGTCTGGGCCTGGATATCGCAGCGACGAATCGATCAACTGACCGAGGAGTTTGGTGATCGGATCACCATTCGTCACGCCTTCGTTGACGTATTTGGCGACACGGCCTCCCGCATCGGTAAGCAGTGGGCGGACAGAGGAGGCTATGAAGGTTTTGGTCAACATGTCGTCGAATCCGCTGCGGACTACGAAGCCGCGACGGTCAATGAAGACATCTGGAAATCGGTGAGACCTCCTTCATCAGCCGCGTGCCACACCTACATCAAAGCTGCCGGTTTGGCACACGGCGATGTCGCAGGCCGGCAATTCGAGCGGGACTGTCGCAGGGCTTTCTTCGAACAATATGGCGTCCTCAATCCTGATGCCCTTGTTTGCCCGTTTCTGTGATGAAAATCCCGGGATCGATCTACGTATCGAAGTTACCAATGACTCTGTTCGTCTGGCAGATCGCGATGCCGATGTGGCGTTGAGGCAGACCAATAGCCCCGGAGAGACACTCATCGGTACTCGGCTGACAACAGTGGCTTCAGCGGTTTACGGCTCCCAGGATTACTGTGCCTCAGTTAAGGCCGGTACGGCGACAGAGGACTGGATCGGCGTCGACTGCTGCGACTATCACCGCACCTGGACGCGTCAGGCCTGCCCAGATCTGCAACACTCACTTTGCGTCGATGAAACGTCATTGACAATTGCAGCCATCAGAGAGGGTCTCGGCCTGGGTTTTCTTCCCTGCTTTATCGGTGATAGCGATCCTGATCTCATGCGTTTCAGAGAGCCGGAGATCCAGCACCATCTAGGCCTGTGGCTCCTCTATCCCCGTGATCTTCGCGATACTAAACGGGTAAAAGTCTTCCGCGAACACATCCAGCGTGAAATCAGCAAGGTGGCGCACCTGTTTGAGGGGAGAGCGGCTTAAAGCCCTTGCGTGTTTACCGCTCTCGCAAACCTGCAGAGGGCTTACCCCACCTAGCGATTCTGATAACGATTGAGATCGAACAAGCCCGCTTCCAGCGGATAGCTTCGCTTATACTCCGCCGTGAACTCATCACTTAGCTTCCAGAACCAGGGCGCCGTGCGACGCACGCCAAACTGCTCCACCAGTGCCGTGTAATCCTCCGAGCTGCTCAAGGAAGAAAGCGCCGCAGTAAATTTGGCTAACTGCCCCTCGGTGATCTGAAAAAACATGTTCGGGTAGGAGCCGATAAAGCCTTTGGCAACGGTGAGGGTGTCTTCCTCGGGCAAGCGTCGATCCTCTTCCGCGAACAGTTGCGCATTGTTGCTGTGCGCCTGATTGTGAATAAGGCTGTACACCTTCGCAGTTCCCCGAGGACTTAAGACCCTCAGGAACGAGACCTCGGGTAGATAACTAAATGCTTCGTTTTGCTCATCCATGAGCGTGGCGAGGGAGGGTTCAGTTACTGCATAGCGGGCGTTGTCTGCCGTGGGGATACGTTCTTTGAACATTCCCATAAGCTCGGACTTGGGATCATCCGTTTGAAAGTCGATATCGCTGTTGGGCTCAAATTTGGCGAGTTTTGGCGACACGATGTAGTTTTTTACGTCGTCTTTTGCACCGCGATACCATTGGTTTCTTACGGCCTCGCGCTGGTCTTCGGGCAAGAATAGTAAAAACGCCTGCTCTCCTTCCATGCGCAAGAAGTCCATGTACAGCCGACTTTCCAGCTGGTGACCTACGGCGCCATACACGTCAAAACCCGCGACCAGCAGATAATGGATTCGCTCGAGCAAAGAGTAATCAATGACCCACATGGTCTGGGGCTGCTGACCCACTAAACCCTTCACAACGGTGGCGCTGTCAAAGTGCCGAAAGACTGTAAGCGACGCATTGTCGTTGCGCTCCGGACCGCCATCCCAAATGAGGTTCATGTCCAGTTTCAGACTGTGTTGATCCACGACCTTTGAGATCGCTTTAGCCTGGGCTTTTAAAAATCGCTGTTGGCTTTTCGCATAACCTCGCCACTGCAACGCGGTAACAACAAAACTTCCTTTCGCCTGCGGGAGCCGCATTTCTTTTGCTTCTGCTGCCAAAAACGCAGCTTTCTGCTCCGGGTCGGCAGCATTAGGACGCGCAAACGCCACCCAAAAGTGATCGTCAATGACATTGAGCGCCACCTGCCCACGACAGACGGGACCCTTGATGTAGGCCATGATGGTGAAGTGCGCCTCGTCCAACATAAACCGATAGCGAGTCTCTACCGGGAGTTGCTCAAAATTGATAAAAGGGTTCGCGAAGTCCTTTCCCTTGTAGCCAGGCAGCTCCGCGACCTCATACTCAGTCTCAAGAAAGAGTTCTTTCCATCGCGCCATTCGCTTTGCACTGAGTGCGTAGGGCATGTGCCGTTTCGCGAGACGGCTGATGTAACGGATCTGGAGGCGATAATAGAAAGGCTCGCTACCCGGGTCATCATAGGGTCGGCGTGTCGCAATCAGGTCAATGGGCTGCCCGGGCGCAGTACGCGAACGCACGAGCTTGTACCATGCTGAGTCAGTACCAAAGTCTTCGAAATAAATGTCTCCAATGAACAGGTGTTCGAAGATATAGCGGGCCATCAGCCGCGACTTTTTATCGGGTGCGTTTAAAAACGTCTCCCACTCATCGACGGCACGAATCTCTGCATCTGGCCGCGGAGTCACTGCCTTGCCCGGAGCACCCGCTTCGATCCAGTCCGTCAGCACCGCGAGCCTGTCCGGGTCCAAACCCGGAAACCCATAGGGCATGCCCTGATAAGGTCGTTCTTCGCGATAGTTTGCAAACTCATCTGGTTTGGGACAACTCTGATCACGATCCAGGTTGAAATCAAAGGTATTGGGTAGCGTCCCCGAGGTAGGCAAGGGGTATTCTACTTTTAAGTTCAGCATCTGGTACATCAAACCCTGTTGCGGGTCCGACTTATCGAGTACGGGAAAAAAACCCTTGTCTCGCCACTCCTCAACGCTGTGCGCATCTTCGTAAAGACGCGTGAGTTTGGCAGGTAGCAGCCGCGCGCCGTTGTACACCTTTTCTTTACTGGCACCGCGCTCAAGTCCCATCCAGGCATCCATCTTCAACTGGCACGGCGCGTCATAACAGCCATGACAAACCATGCATCGCTGCTCGACAACCGACTTGACGGCCTCTGGATATTCCTTCGATAGCAGGGCTTCTGACTGCACAGCGCCAGAGAGTACCGACAACGTGAGGAGCACACATTGTTGAAGAGGTCGCTTTAATGAAAAGCAGCGGAGCAATTTGAAAGTGTTCAATGTCATAGCAACGGTCGGTATCCAACTAAAAGTATTGGCTCAAGCAAAGCGATAAACAGATAGTACCGCGCATTTTGCGCGAATCGCCCTACCTATTCGGGCGCCGCTTCGCCTAAACTCCTATGATAGTGATATCTCATGAGTTCTACAGATGGCTTTTGGTGTAAACAACGCACAATCAGCGTTGAGCAGTCAGGATGACGACGGCGCCTACGGACGAACCCGAAGACGAGTGTTCACAATCACCGCAGCGACGGTACTGTTTGTCGGATTACTCTACACGGCCTTACAACCTGCGGTGTACCAAAGCAGCGCCACGGTACTCATGAGCGCGCAGACGGCTACCGATCAACAAATGCTCGACGCGGATGTTCAAGGTGTCGCCATACAACGACGAACGCTCACTGGCAGCGAAATCACACGCAGTCTGTCCACTCGCCTGCAGGAAGACTTTTCCGCAGACGTGGACCCCCTGGAGCTGCGACGTATCCTGGATGTCATCGCAGTACCCGAAACCAACTTGCTGGAACTCACCGCAAGGGGATCCGAGCCGGAAATCTTGCCACCGCTGGTGGAAAGCTGAATTGAGGTTTACACCAGCGTCCGCGCCCGGGATATCGAAAGCCGCAAGTCGCAAACGCTCACCGAGGTACAGGACGAGCTTGACGGATTAGCGATACGTTTGGAGTCTGCTCGTCTGGCGCTGGAAGAGTACCGCGCCGAGAACGAAATTATCTCCATGGAACGTCAGGAGAACGCCGTTCTCGCACAGCTTGATGGACTGAACACCTCGCTGAACAACGCCGTAGAGGAGGAGGTTCGCAGCAAGTCCTATCTGGATACGCTGCGGGCATCGCTCGCGGCTGGAAAACAAGTGGTACCGCAAAGCGACCGCAGCGACGTGGCGGCCATGGCGCAGCAGCTGGCGGAGCTGCGCTCTCGTTTGGGGGAACTGCGTGCCCACTATACCGATGACTACATCCGCAAAGATCCCCGCCTACGCGAGATTCCCGAACAGGTGGAAGAGCTGCAGAGGGAGCTCGGTGAGGCCTATGCGCTGGGCACTCAGGCAGAGCTTGATAACGCGGAAAGAAGCTATGCGGCAGCGCGGCAATCCGTGGCGAGCATCAGCCGTCGCCTTGAGGAACATAAACAGTCAGTCGCTGACTTCAATACCATCTACGCCACGCATGAGGCCTTAGTGGAGGACCTGGCTCGACTGGAGGAACTCAACCGGGAAACGCAGGCGCGACAAGTGCAGATACAAGTGCGCCAGGTCGACAAATATCCGCAGGTTTCGGTGATTGACTGGCCGTCTCCCGATGCGGTTCGCGTCGGCCCCCCTTACCTCATGCTGTTAGGCGGAACGTTGCTCGCTGCTGTGGGCACGGGAGTATTCGTTACCTGGCTATACAGCTATCTTCACCCCAGGACGGCTACTCCGGCCTACGTGACTCTCTCGGGTGTGCACATGTATCCACCGGAAGGTACACAGACTCTGGAGCAGATTCCCGGGGAAGCAGCTCGCCTGGAAGCAGGCAAAACCGCAGCAAGACTCGCTCACGATGAAAGCGAGCTCTCAAAAGATAGTGCGGTAGCGGATCAAAGCGATGCTAAAGAGGCCGAAGAAGACAAAGAGGATAGTGACGGCCCGGGTTCCAGCTAAAGAGTCTCCAAAAACGCCGCATAGCCCGCCAGTACAGATTCCGGCGCCTCGACCTGTGGGTAGTGACCGACCGTGGGTAGGTGATGGATAAAGTGCTCGCTTCCCACGACCTCCTCAAATCGTTCCACCATATGACTGCCGGATACAGGATCCAGGTTGCCATTGATCAGGCCGATGGGACAAACGGCCTCGGATAATGCACCGACCCAGCGATCCCGGTGCTCAATACGATCAGTCATGTAGTGAATCAAACGATGGACATTGCGCCGTCCGCCGTCCCGATCAAAGAGCTCAAAGAACACGTCAATTTCTTCCTGGCTTGCTTTTGTTTCGCCGAATATTTTATCAAACGACTTGTTGAGACTGTTTTTAGTCAGCGCATGGCGGAAGAGAAAACCTACAGGGCTCTTGAGCAGCTTCTGCGCAAGTACTGCGCGATGCGTTTCGGGGAACAAACCCCCATTGAGAAACATGCAGGAAGACCACTGCCCTACGCCCCGACCCTCGTTTTGTCGAGCAAGCAATTCCTGCGCGACCGTATCGCCGTAGTCGTGCGCCAGCACATGAAACTGCTCCAGACCGAGACTGCCTGCCAGAGCCTCGCAAAGATCCGCCTGCTCCATAATCCGGTAATCATGGGGCGAAGGCTTGGCACTGAAGCCAAAACCCAGCAGATCCATCGCCACCAAACGATAGTGGCGATTGACTTGCGGCCAAATCTTCCACCAATCCCAGCTGGACGTGGGAAACCCGTGGATCAGCAGTATGGTTCCGAGGGAATCGTCCCTAGCAGCTTCGTCAACGTAAAAAATCTGATGACCCAGAAGCTCAATCTGTCGCCCCCGAGCTAACCATTCATCTGCGGATATCATTAGGTACTCTCTCTAGTTGGCCATAACGAGCTGCGTAAGCTAATCCTCCGCCGCGTGCCCTCCTAGGGGCGAAGGGAGTAACCCTGTCCCTGCAACAGCGCATGGGTGGTAGTAGCAGAGTGGGTCAACTCCACACCGGGTAACAGGTCATTTGGAGAGATATCACGCATCACGGCGTTCTGACCACAGTAAAGTACCTTTACCTTATAGCCCTGCAGTATCTCCAGCAGTTCGGTGTTGGGGTTCTTTCCGCCATAGGCCTCATCGTTGAGTAAATCCCGATGTGCAGTGCCGTGCACAACCAGAGCTATGTCCACGTTCTCCGGAGGGATGCCATTTGCGTACTGCATGTTGAGAAAGCTCGCAGCGATCTTGAATCGACTGTTAACTTCTCCAGTAACACCGCCATCAACCACATCGATGGCCAACTTGAACTTTGTGTCGGCGGGTAGTGGCTTGGCTGCGGGCACATCCGCAAACTTACCGTAATCCTTAATCAAAGTACCGGCATGAAAATCTTCAGGCCCCGCAACTGCACCCTGCGAAAAGACCAAAACTGTAGAAACCACCGCTAACCATCGTGTCATTATCATTACCTTCATCGTTAATCTTGGAACGCATCAGCATACGTCACTCTCACAGGCTTCGGTATCGCCCGCGCGCTTAGAAATCCCCGCTGACCTGCAGAGAAATAATACGCGCCTGACTCTGCTCCCGTACTTCTCGAAACGCCAGGGGGGAGGTGCTGCGATCGCCTTCGAAAACCCGTCGGTCTCGATCCTCGCCGTCCCGGAACACATCTTCAACCGACAGCCTTATACGCAGCCCGGCAACCGCACGAGTTTCGACAAAAATATCCATATCAGCGCGCTGGCCCTGAATATCGATCTCATCGAGTCCATAGAGCGGAAAGGTATCGCGGGAAAACATCAATACACCCCAGGCCAGACGCTGGGCAATGAGGTCCTGCCGAATCGAAATTCGGCCATTCCACTGACGCTCATCTGACAAGGCTCGAACCGCGTCTGTCAGGGGGTCATCAACGCGGGAGGTTTGCCATTCGGCGCTGGCGTCCATGCGCCCATTCTTCAGACCGATGGCGTCCAGGGGTAAGGTTAGCTCTCCACTTATCCCTGAGCGAGTCGCTGAGCCTATGTTACCTGGCACTTCGAGCCTCCCGGACAAGGGCAAAAGGTCATTCACATCATCGATCCAGTCGTGAAAAACCGTGACCGTGCCGATACCAAAATCGGCACCGCGAATTTCATAGGTCAAATCCATGGTCATGGTGGTTTCGGGTGACAGGTTGGGATTACCCAGTGCTAGCTCGGCGTCACCGAGATCTGCACCACTCACAAAATCTTCAAAATCCAGTTGGCCGACCTCGCGCAGCGCTCGCAAGCGCCATTGGGAGTTGGCGTCCGGTGAGTAACTCAGATTAAGGCTGGGTTTCCAAAAGAAAAACGAGCGGTCCTCGGTAAACCCGCCCACTTGGGTAATGGTCGACGTCTCGGCACTGAGGCTCGCATCTATCGAGAGCTCGCCCCATTGAAAAGAATCCGACACCAGAAAATCAAAGCGCTCTTCTTCGACCGTTGTATTGGCGCCAGGCACGGGTTGTGGTGTGAGCAACCCATCCTCTAACGCGCTTAAGCCGAACTCACTTTCCAGGCTGTTATTCGACGCTTCGAAGTTTATCTCGATGGCATGCCCATCGAAGCCGACGTAGTCGAGCTCCACACGGCCTATGAGTTCCTCGCCGAGGCTTCTGGCCCGCGTCGTCACCTCGGTGGTACCTGGTTGATCCAGGGGTCCCCTTACCAGGGACCCCAGACGCGTAATATCTTCATCACGAAACAGCGCGATGATTTTTCCGCGCCAGTCCGCCGCCAGCGCTCGCTCGACATCAAAGCCAAACTCATCGCGGATAAAGCGATCGCTGTCACCCTGAAACAACAAAAAGGGCGCGCGTTCGTCGGTGGGGTAACGTCGTGAACTCTCGCCACCCTCAGAGATGAAGTAACTTTTTGCCAGATTAACGGAGTAACGCGTTTCTCCTCGCTGAGTGCTTGCGTTAACCGTCGCGCTATAGTCCTGACCGTCCTCATCAGACAGTTCAAAACGTTGTTCCAGCGGCAAGGTATCCGGGCCTAACACTCGCTCTCGCCGGGCGACGAGACTCTTGAATTCACGACCCTGCAAACCCACGATCAGCGCTGTAGCGCCTACATTGGTGGAGTAACTCAAGTTGCCATAGGGAAATATCTCGTCATCGGGCTGGTAGTTTCGTAGGCCCGCATTCCAGGCGCCGGATGCCGAACTACCACTGCGGATGATGTTGGCGATAACGTTCTGCCCTCGCAGATCGAAGCCCGCGACCTGACCACGAATGACATCAATACGTTCTATGTCGGTAGCAGGGATACGGCCCAGAATGTCAGAGGGCGTTTCGCTCTTGGCAGAAACTCGTGCGCCGTTGATCACGATGTTTCCGGCAGCGCCTCCAAAACCTCGGGTGTCATTGTCGCCGTTGTCCAGGGCAAAACCCGGCAGATTATTGACCATATCCAGGGCCGTAACCGGCGCATACCGCGTAAAAAACTCGGCTGGGTAGCTGAGGGTGCAAGCACCCTCCTCGCAGCTCTGCTCTGGCTGTGCGTTAGCGGGGAAAGAAAAACTCAAATACAACGAAACCGCGGCGCCCATTAGCGCCGCGCGAAAAAAAGATTCCATTTGAAGGGTTTTAAGACCAGGTTGATATCGTCAGTGGGTAGTTTAATACCTCCAGCTGCTGACATCAGCCCCCTCGGGCGCACTTTCCTCAATACGCTTGAGTATTTTCGGCACATACATCCAGTTGTAGCGCAGGCGGGACAAATGATTGCCGTTTTCCTGATCGCCATTCCAGCAATGCTCAGCACGATCGCCATAATCAACTTCGCCGCCGTAGTACGGCTCAGTTGTGCTCTCCAGGAACTCTTCGACTAAGTACACGGCGTTGTTCAGGTAGTAGTTGTCCATGTCGCCGGTGTAAATGTGCAGCTTCCCTTCAAGCTTGGGGCCGAGAGTCTCCCAGTCGCGCTTCAAGATGTAACTGAGATCGAAATTCTCTTTCCAATAAGCAGCGACCTCAGGATCAATAACCCCTGTTTCCGGGTCCCACAGATCTGCGGGGTAGCCGTCGTCAGCCATGGGCGAAAACGTTGCCTCCCAGATATCAAACTGCTGTCCGGACCTATTGCGATCGCCCAAAACTCGCTCCAGATCGTTTTGGTCCTTGATACTCGATGAGACATTGCCCAGATAATCCCGTCGTCCCGGACGAAGGATGCTTTGAAAATCACTGGGATAGAAGTACCCATTCTCATCGTCGTAAATATTCATGGTGAGATACGCGCGAAAATCGATGGGGTCGGGGCAGGCGACAAAAGCACCATTGAACTCATCGGGATAGAACATCTGCGTGGCCATGGCCTCCCAACCGCCCGTGGAGCCGCCGTAGGTAAAACGCGCCCAGCCTTCGCCAATGCCGCGGAACTGTTCTTCGATAAAGGGAATCAGTTCATAGTTGATCGCATCGCCGTAGGGGCCCTGGCTTTCAGAATTCACCGCGTAGGAATCATCGTAGTAAGGCGTGGGATGCTGTATCTCGATGGCCAGGAAGCGCGGAAAATCATCGGCTATCCAACGAAGATAGTTATTGTGCGCCTCTTGCTGCTGGATGATGTTGTAGCCGTCCATGCTGAAGCGCTCGCTGTACACCGGCTCCAGATCAGGGTCTGGCGGCTCGGGCCGAAACGCTCCAAAGTCACTGGGAAAATGCCCATGAAACACCATTAGGGGATAGCGTGCTTCGGGGTGAGCCTCAAAGTCTTTGGGCAGCAAGATGTGTGCGCCCAGATAAACGTCCTCGCCCCAGAATTCCGACAACAGTTCACTCTTCATGCGCACATGCTTAATGAACTCTGTGTCCTCGGCCGGCTCTATGGCGGGAATCTGCTGATCCAGAACAATCTCGTACTCGCCATCGGCGGTGATATCGAGCGCTACAGGCTCTGACAGATAATTACCGGGCTTGCGATTCCATTGCTGACCCTCACCTTGATCCGGGGGCAGGCTCACGGTTTTACCGTTGCTCAGGGTGAAGTCCTGGTAGCGATTCAACAGCGCTTGAACGAAGTAGCGCCCCGGGGGAAGCTCTGCCAGTGTGTTGATGGGAAACCCAATATGCGCAGCGTCGATGAGCATGTCCGTGCCCGGCGCCCAGTCGCTGACATTGCGACCGTAGATAAGCTGGGTGTCCAGGGAGTTATCAACGAGGAATCTGGGCTCATCGCGGTCGGTGTTGGAGAGCAGTAGCAGCAGGCGACCGTCCTGGGGTTGCGTGCCCAGCGCCTCGTCAACACGAATAGTGAAAACAGGCCCCGCAGCGGGGACCTCAGCTACCGGCACAGCAGTCGCCATCGGCGCCTCATTGCAGCCCCCTAAGCTGCCAAGCAGCGCTAGGGAGGCAATGGCTTTTAGGGGTAGTTTCATAACTGGAGCTTCCTAAAAAGTATGAGGGCGACCATAGCACAATGGTTTTCTCTCAAGCGTTGCGCGCCATGTAAACTGCCAGCCCCAGTTAGCGGACCCAACAACCAAAAAGGGAGAAATACCGAGTGAGTGAAGACGTAGAGAAAGGATTCGATGAGGTTGTTTTGGGCCGGCGTAGCATTCGCGGCTTTAAGCCCGACCCGATCCCAAAGTCTGTAGTGGAAGACATTGTCTCGCTAGCGACCCGTGCGCCCTCGTCTTACAACTCGCAACCGTGGCATATTCATATTGCTACGGGCGAGGCCCTCGACGCTATTCGCCGCGAGAGTACCGAGCGCACCACGACCGGTACCGCGCCGTCCTTCGAACGCTTGGAATCCGGCGCCTATGAGGGTGACCATCGCAAGCGTCAAATCGAAGTCGCGGTACAGCTCTTTGAGGCCATGGGTATTGTTCGTGATGACAAAGCCGGCCGGAACGACTGGACCATGCGTGGCTTTCGAATTTTCGACGCGCCCCTGTTAATGGTGATTACCTACGACAAACAGTTGCAGGGAGGCGACATCGCCCCCTTTGACTGCGGCGCGCTGAGCAACATGCTGGTCAATGCCGCCTGGTCTCGAGGCGTGGGATCCGTGATTAACAGTCAGGGTGTTATGCACTCACCGGTGGTACGCGAGCACCTCAACATCCCTGAAGACCAGGTGATCCTGATCAGTATCGCTCTTGGTTACCCCGACGAGGCCTTCCCGGCGAATGCCGTCGTGTCAAAACGACGCCCCGTCAACGACGTTGCCACCTTTATCGGTTTTGACTGAGTAAGAACCACGGTCTGAAATCATGTAACCGCAAAACGGATCATCTGCGCTGCCCGCAAGGCACCGCTACTCAGTGAGGCGCACACTCAGTTCACCGGCCTGAAGCTTTGCCCGAAGCGTGCAGCTGCCGGTGCCCTCTTCCCACAGTACCTCGGAGCCCACCAAGAGCTTGCGCTCATCAAACACCTCTTTGCCCGGTGTTTGCAGATTTGCATCGCCGATGTTGGCGTCAAGCTTTACGGTGCCAACGCTGGCGGCGGGCACTTGGATGCTCACATCGCCCGCTCCCGCCCTCACATTCAGGCAGCCACTGGGAAGGTCCACCGCCAAAGCCCCCGCATCCATATCAATGTCCAGCTCTTCGATGTCTGGCACCTGCACGGTAAAACGCAAATCAGCGTGTCGCGTTGTATAGGCTGATGAAGGCTTGAATGACAGCGTAGACGTGTCTCCCTGCTGAGCTATCACGATGCCCGCCTCCTGCGCTTTCTTGCGACAGGTCTCACCGTCGGCGCTACAGAAAAACCGCACCGCCACATGCAGCAAGTCATCTTCCGAGGACTCCACAACAAAGTCACCTACCGGCAGATTCAAAACAAGCGAACTGCCTATTTGCGTATCGAGGGTCTTGGGCGGCGTAACTTCCACATCGCGAACACCGCTGGAAACACAGCCAACCAAAGGTAGGAATACGACAGGAACAAACAGGGAGCGAAGCATTTGCAGAATCTCTCGACAAAAGCGCAGTGTAGCGTAGGGCCTTACGAATACCGTATACGCTCTATCGCGCTATCGACTCGTTACGTCGCGCCCAGCAAATCTACCAAAGTCCCGAGGGCAAGCTAGTCAGAGGTAGATGCAGTCTCTATGCCGTAGTAGCTCTCATCCAGCGGCGGGTAACCAAGGATCGCGCGCTCTTCGTTGACGCGCACAAGGTTCGCGCGGCGGAGTGCGGCAAAGCGGGGGTGGAGTTCGAGGGACTTAAAAACGCGAGCTTTAAACAAAAACACGTCCAGAGGGTGGAGCTTAGCAAATGCTGACTCCAAAAAATCGATACTCTTCTCGTCGTCGCCGGCAATCGCCAAGTACCGCGCTTCATCAAGATCCTGTCTTGGAGACACATCACCCCCAGCGCTAAACATATCAATGGTGAAGCGCCAGCGCTGCATGGCATCGTCATAGCCCTTGCTGTCACCGACGGTGCGCAGCGCCAGCGCCAGCTCGGCATAGGGAGGCGGGTCCACACGCACCAAGGGACGTAATTTCGTTGCGTAAGTCTCCAGGCTGCCATCAAACGCCGAGGCGAAATGCCTGGCAAGCTCAGTGTCAGACTCCGTTTCGGACAGCACTCGTATGTAAATTGTCTGTGCTGCGTAATACTCGGGAAAATCAGCTGCGGCCTTGCTGGCCTTAGCAAGCGCCTCAGATACATTGCCCGCGTTAAAATCACCGTAGGGCTCAAAGAGCGGCTGAAACTTATGCGGCCCGCTATATTCAGTATTAATACCGAGGTCTAAATAACGAAACCGCAAATTGCTGGAGGTTCGGGGGTCGAACCCTTCCAGTGGCACCGTTTCCTGCAGAAGAATGCTTTCGCCAGGTTGACTATCAAGATCCAAAAGTCCTGATTGAAGTCTTATGCTCTCGGCTCTTCCCGGATTAGCGCGAATGTAACGCTCGCCTACTTTCTTGGCGGTTTCAAAATCGCCAATGCGATAGTTATATGAAATTGTATTGGTCACGCCCGGACGATAGAGAGGGTCAATGTCAACCAGGGTCTTTAATTGATCTGCCACGTCCCGAAGGCGGCCATTAAAAGATAACGCCAGGCCTAGCCAGTTGCGCGCATCCAAGGAGTTAGGATTGAGTTCTATCGCCCGTCGCAAGCTCGATACCGCAAAATCCGGCCTACCCGTATCAGCGCTGACCAAGCCCTGTACCGCATAGGCGTCAGCAAGTTTTGAGTCCAGAGCAAGCGCTGTATCGACGTTTGCACTCGCTTGCTCCAGCGCCTCTTTGGCGGGGATACTCCCATAGGATCCAGGCCGGTCCGAGAGCAGCATATAGGCCTTGGCGCGAGAAGCATACGCCGGCGCATAGTTGGGATCGATCTCTATCGCCTGATTAAGCAGCTCCAGCGCCCGCTGCATACCGGTTTCGTCACGGGTCGAAATCAGATCCCGAGCTTCCAAAAACAAATTAAAGGCACTGATGTCTGTGCGAGCGGCCCGCGCGATAGACGGTGCCTTATCCGCCATCAGTTCATCGGTCATGGCCACAAGGATCTGCTGGGCAATGTCATCCTGCACAGCAAAAATATCGCTGAGGTCGCGATCGTAGGTTTGCGACCACAAATGAAAACCATCGCTCACCTGAATCAGCTGCGCCGTCACCCGGACTTTGTCACGCTGGCTGCGCACAGATCCCTCGAGAATGTGTGCCACATTGAGCACCTGGCCGATCTCGCGAAGATCTTCGTTACGTCCCTTAAAGGCAAAAGACGAAGTGCGGCCAGCGACCTTCATGCCATCGACCTGCGCCAGTACGTTCAACAGCTCTTCGGAAATGCCGTCGGCAAAGTATTCCTGATCGCCATCCGGCGACAGATCAGCAAAAGGCAGTACGGCGATAGATGCGTCTTGAACGGGTGGTGTAGCAGCCGCAACCATCGCCTCGTCTGAGGTCGGCGCGGACACCACGGACTCTGCGGCGGGAACCGTCTCTTGAGGAAGAAACCTCGGCAGCACCATCGCACCGGCAAACACCAGGAGCGCTCCGATAAGCACCATGTCCAGTTTTGACGCTGTTTGTTCGGTAATACTGTCTTCGGTTGAAACGGCGCTAGTGCGCTGAATACCCTCGGGGTCAGCTCAAACGCCCAGGCAAACACCACAACACTAGGGAACGCGATAGCGAGAAAGGACACGGCTACGGCGTCAAACCAAGCTGGTAGGGAGATGGCGTCTTCCAGCGTGGCGGCAACCTGCACGATCACCCAGCTAACGACCACATACACGCCCGCTACGCGAAAGACATTACGACGCTTGAGTTCGCCGAGAAAGCTCACATCATTTACCTGAAAACCGAATGCGCTGACGATAGCGCATCCGGTCTCGTAGCACTACTGATCAAACTACGGAACACCATTAAAATCACGGCGTTACGAACAGCCTCTTAGCTTTGATCATCCGTCGCCAGAATCGCCTGCAAGAGCACCGACGCGCCCCGCGCCATGTCTTCGGGTGAGGTGTACTCAAAGGGGGAATGACTAACGCCATCCTTGCTGGGCACAAAAATCATACCCGTAGGCGTTATCAGAGCAAGATCCTGAGCGTCATGGCCCGCTCCCGAGGGCATACGCTGGTAGCTGTAGCCCAGACTTTGGGCCGCCGCTTCGATAATGTCGCGCATCTCGGTGTCGGTCGGTGCCGGCGGTGATGCCGTATCCAGCTCCGTAAACGCAATGGGCGTTCCGCGGGCGGCCGCTATGCGCGCTGCCTCGGCTTCAATGAGCCTGAACACCTCCCAGATTTTGTTTTCGCTGAGATCACGTACTTCCAAACTCATCACCACCTTGCCCGGAACGACATTCGGCGCCCCGGGGAAGGCCTCTATGCGACCCACGGTGGCCACCTGACGACCTTCGAGTTCCAGCGCAATGCGATTAATCGCCACGGCCAGTTCCGAGGCGGACACCAGAGCATCGACACGTTGGGGCATGGGGGTAGTACCGCCATGATTGGCCACACCGCTTACAGTGATGTCCCACCACTGGATACCCACAATGCCCTCGACCACACCGATCTGAAGATTCTTTTGCTCAAGAATTCCGCCCTGCTCGATATGCAGCTCAAAAAAGGCGCGGAGACTCTCAGGGCTGCGCGCAGCCTCAGCGATGCGGCCGGGGTCACCACCCACCCGGGCAATGCCATCGCGCGTAGGGAGACCGCTGTTAGATACAACGTCCATAGCGGCTTCTGTGAGCTTACCCACCATAGCTCGGCTGCCGACCAGGCCACCCTCTTCGTCGGTAAAGCTGACGAACTCCAGGGGGTGACGCGTAGTAACACCTGCATCATTCAAAACACTGATGACTTCTAAGGCGCCGACCACCCCCACTTGCCCGTCATAGTTGCCACCGCCGGGCACAGAGTCGATGTGCGAGCCAAACATAATCGGCGGGAAGCCCGGCTGAGAGCCCTCGCGGCGACCGATGATGTTGCCTGCCGTGTCCGTGCGCACTGTCAGACCCAACTCACGCAGCTCAGCCTTCAGCCACTCCCGGCCCGCCAAATCTGCATCCGTAAAGGCGACGCGGCTAACACCCCCTTCGGGGTTTGCGCCAAAGGCAGACAGGGCTTCGATGCGTGACTGCATGCGCTCGGCGCTCGCAGTAAGGGGCTCGTCGGCCGATAAAGTGCTCTGACTGAACACCAGCGCGGCGATACCAAAAATTAGTCTCATGAAAATCTCCAGAAAATTCTCAGGGTGTTTTGAGGTATTCATCAAACCAGGCTAGCCAACGCTGGTAGCGATCTTTGATAAAGCTCGGCCGGCGAATCCCGTGATGTTCGTCAGGATAGACGACCAACTGCGTGTCGACACCTAAGCGCTTCATGGCAATGTACATCTGCTCGGAGTTAATGATGGGTACGTTCCAATCCACCTCTCCGCCCATCCACAACGTTGGCGTAGTGATGTTTTCGACTTTCCAAAAAGGCGAGAGGGCATCCCAGCGCTCTCTATTTTCCCAGGGTAGGCCAAACTCCAATTCGTACATAAGTTGATAGTGATCGTGACCGTAGTTGGCGGGCACCAGGCCCAAACTCGCGCCAGAGGATGCAGCCTTGAATCGCGTGCTCTGGGTGATCACGTAATTCGTGAGGATGCCGCCGTAAGACCAACCGCCCACACCCATGCGGTCGCCATCGACCAGACCGATCTCTATTCCGTGATCCACCGCTGCGAGTACGTCCTCAACATCCTTTTCGCCCCAGGCTGCGACAGTGCCTTTGGCAAAGTCCTCGCCATAACCCACGGAGCCTCGGGGGTTGGGCATGATCACCGCATAGCCATTCGCGGCAAAAAGCTGTGCCGTATCGCGATAAGTAAAGGAGAACTGCGAGGCCGGCCCGCCGTGCAGCCATAAAATCGTGGGGTAGCGCTTGCCCTCTTCGTAGCCCACGGGCTTCACATAAAAGGCTTCCACTTCGGTGCCATCGGCGCTGGCAAAAGCGCGCTTCTCAACCTGGGGGCGAGAGACATCGGCAAGGAGTTCCGCGTTAGCCGAGGTGAGCGTCGACAGGTATCCATCACTGAGCGAGAACAGATTGGAGGGCTGCTCCGCACTCTCGACCAACACGACGACCTTTTCACCCCTGCGCGCGAAGTCATTAACAGTTACGGGCCCCTCGAGATCGCGCCGGAAGCTTTTTCCATCCGTGCCGATGGACGCAAGATGAACCTGCCCTTCGTCCTCGAGGCGAAAACTAATACGCCGCCCATCATCACTAAATTGCGGATTCGACAGGTTGCGATCGAGGTTCGGCGTCAAGATCTGACGCTTCTCGCCATCCAGACGCGCCAAAGCAAGACGCCGGGTGGGCGTTAGCGCCGAGCCGCCTACGTCGGGCCCCAGGGAACTGATATAGGCAATGCTCTTACCGTCGGGGCTCCAGGTTGGCGAGCGCTCGCGACCACTATCCTCGGTAACTTTTGTAAGGCGATGGTTGTCATCATCAACATCGACAACCCAGATGTTGCTGCCGTAGTAGAGGTCGGGATCTTCAGAGCGATCGCTGACAAAGGCGACAGACTTGCCATCAGGACTCCATACGGGGTCTTCATCGTCGTAATCCCCAAAGGTGATCTGCACCGGCGCGTCATCGCCTGGGGTGTACACATAAAGGTGATCGCGTCGACGATCTAGGTAGCCCTGATTGTCCTGCTTAAACTGCATGCGATCGATAACGTAAGGCAGTGGCTTATCGTCATCGCCTTGGTCTTCGGTCAAATCTGCGGGGCGGGGGTCAGTGATCGTGAGCAAAAGTCGGCTTCCATCGGGCGACCACGCAAAGTCGCCGACGCCCTGCTTAACGTTCGTAACCTGCATGGCCTCGCCGCCCAGGCGATTGAGACTCCACACCTGTGTCCTGGAGTTTTCACCGCGCGACGCGGTAAAAGTCAGGTACTTGTTGTCGGGGCTCCACCGCGGGCGGCTTGCGGAGCTATTCGCAGCGGTCATAGGTATCGCCTCGCCGCCCTCGCTAGGCATCATCCAGATTCGGGTGCGGGATTTGTCTTCCTCAAGATCTTTTTGATTAACCGTATAGGCGATCCAGCGCCCATCGGGGCTGATCTGGGGATCACGTACCCGTTCCATGGCCATGAGATCGTCGATGGTCATGACGCGTTGCGTAGATGGTTGTGCCTGCGCGGTCATAGCCAAGACGCCAAAGCACAGCGCAATGACAGGAAAGCGGAAAGATCGAAAACGCATAAAAGGCCCTCAATAGCCGATCTGAAGTTAAGAGAGGTTAAAAATTTACTCGGACGAGGATTTGTAACCCACAACAAACACCTCGGCCGGCAACGGATCCAAGTCCAGCTGGGCTCGCTGTTCATTAATGCGCGCAGCGTTGGCGTCTCGCATCGCAACAAATCGTGGATGCTCGCGAACCGAGTCGAACTCAGCCCAGGTAAAGAAAAAGAACTCCATAACGACGCGCTTTTCGACTGCCGACTCGAGAAAGTCCAGACTAAGATCCGCTTGCCCCATCATGGCCCAGTACGTGCCGTCAAACAGGTCGAACCACCAGGCGACAGATCCATTTTCACGATAGGTGTCTATGGCCTCTCTAAAGCGAAGCATGGCTGCCTGAAAGATCGCTTCGTTGCCAGTGGCGCGCGCGGCGATTGCAATCTGCCGAAAAGGTGGGGGCACAATCAATGATTGGGAGCGCAGGCGCGTTGCAACGAAATCCAGACTTCCTTCCAGCTGTGTCTTGAAATACGCCATCAAACGCTCATAGTTCCCGGTAATACTCAGAACATCGATGTAAGCAAGTTGCACCGAGTTTTGTCCTGGCGCCTCCTTTAGCGAAGTCTCCACGAGCTTCAGAGCGGCCTCGCCCTCTCCCAGGCGGGCGAACGTGATCGCGCGCTGGGTGGGGCTTCGATTCTCTATACCCAGTTCCATGGCGCTCTCACCCAGTAATAGGTACTCGCTAACTAGACTTTGAACAACACCCCTATCACGATCAACGACAGGAACCTGCTCCAGCAGCTTGATAGCATCAGCGCGGCGCCCCTCAGTAGCCGCAATCCGGGATCGATAATCAAGGGCCACTACCGGATCATTCGTCAATTCAACAAAGCGCTCCGCGATGGCCACCGCACCAGCATAATCCCCCAGTACATCACGACCATTCATGGCATTGTTTACCGCAGGAGGGAATAGCGGGTCGATCTCCAGCAGAACCTCCAGTTCATCAACCGCTTCTCGCATGCGACCACTATTCTGTAGCGATATCGACAACCAGTTGCGTGCATCCAGGGAATTGGGGTTCAGCTCCAGCGCCCGACGTAAGCTGGCCAGGGCAAAATCCGGATTACCCAGATTATCATTCAGCAGGCCGCGGACCGCGTGGGCATCGGCAAGATTCGGGTCAAGCTCCAAGGCCATGGTGACATCGGCTTCGGCCTTGTTTGAAGACTCCTGAACAGGGATTTTCCCGTAGGAGCGCGGCCGATCAGACAGCAGCAGGTAAGCCTTGGCGCGCGCTGAATAAGATGGCGCATACTCGGGGTCAATGCTGATCACCTGGTCCAGCAGCGCTTTTGCGCGGGTCAGTTTTGCTTCGTCCCGGGTATAGATAAGATCCCGCGCCTCCAAAAACAAGCCGTAAGCCGTGACGTCAGTTCGCGTAGCTGGCGCTACCTCTGGAGCCGCAACAACAACCAACTGCTCTTTGAGCGCCACCAGAATCTGCTGAGCAATGTCGTCCTGCACCGCAAAAATATCACTGAGATTGCCATCGTAGGTTTCGGACCAAAGGTGATAACCATCACTGACCTGAATCAGCTGGGCAGTGACACGCACGCGGTCGCCCTGGGAGCGCACCGAGCCCTCAAGGATATGGGCAACTTTCAGCACCCGGCCGATTTCTTTTAGATCCTCGTTCCGACCCTTAAATGAGAAGGACGATGTGCGCCCGGCGACTTTAAGCGCCTTTACCTTGGCAAGCACATTGAGCAATTCTTCGGAGATACCATCGGCAAAGTATTCTTGATCGCCACGCGGCGAAAGATCGGCAAAGGGTAAAACAGCAATAGAAGCATCTGGTGGCGTGTTCGGGTCCGCAATGACCACCGGGGTATCTGCAGGCTTACCATCTTCGGCAGCAGAATTAGCCGACGCAACAACAGCCGGAGATTCGGCAGGCGTCCCCTCGCCCAAAAACCGCGGCATCACCATCGCGCCGGCAAAGAGCAAAAAGGAGATGATCAACACCACGTCCAGCTTTGAGCCGGTCTGGGCGGTAATGCTTTCGTCTTCATCTACGGAAGACGTGCGCTTAATGCCATCGGGAGTAAGCTCAAAGGCCCAGGCAAAAATCAGTGCGATGGGGAAAACAATAACGAGAAAGGACAGTACAACGGCATCAAACCAGGCGGGCAGCGCGATGGCCTCTTCTACCGTCGCAGCCACCTGCACCAGCAGCCAGCCCACCACCGTATATACACCGGCCACGCGAAACACGTTACGCCGTTTTAGCTCGCCGAGAAAACTCACGAAAGATGCCTGCAAAGGAGTCAGGGCAACCATAGCGTATCGCCGGAACTGAGACTACAGCCCTTTTCTTACTTTAAACGCGAAGTCTGGGACCTGCGGAAAATAGCTGGGCTATCATTGGTCACGCCAAACCCCATTACCGCGGAGAACCCCATGCGAATTCTGTTAGTCACTCTTTGCCTCCTAAGCAGTCAGATCTTCGCGCAGTCTCTGCCAGGGTTTCGCGAGGAAACCACCGCCTTCTCCGCAGAATCAGAAACGCGCCGTCAGTTACTGCAGGTGTCTTTGGGTCGCGTTCCAGCGGACTTACTCGTTCGCAACGTCACCCTGCTTAATGTCTTTACGGGCAACTGGGAATCTGCTCAGGACATCGCCATCGCGGGCGATCGAATCGCCTGGGTAGGTAATAGCGGCAACTTTACGGGCAAGGCGCTGGCCACGCGCGATGCCAGCGGCTTGTGGGCCGTTCCCGGCTTTGGTGAATCCCACAAACATATCGAAAGCAGCTACCTCACGCCGGAGTACGAAGCCGAGCTGGTTGTGCCCTTTGGCAGCACCTGGACCGTAGAGGGCTCTCACGAGATCTCTAACGTCGTGGGCAAGAACAACGTGGACTTTTGGCTCTATGCAGAGGATGCGGGCAGCCCGCTAAAAATCTTCCCAGCGGTAGGCTCAGCGACTCCACCTACGGTTTATGAATCCGGCGGCGGCTACTACGGTCATGATGAAATGGCGGCGTTTATGGATCGTGATCTGCGCGTCGTGGGACTGGGCGAAGTCATGGACTGGACTGCCGTCAGCGAGCTGGAAGCACCGGGCCACAAACGTATCTGGGGAATGATGCAGGCCACGCGTCAAAGTCGCGGTGTGATCGAGGGCCATGGGGCGGGCCTTGTTAGCGCTGCCGATATCAACGCCTTTGCGGCGGCAGGCCTGTCCTCGGACCACGAGGTTCGCTTGCCCGAAGAGGGCCTGGAAAAACTCCGTCGAGGTGTATTTTTAGAGGTCAAGGTGCGGGCAATGCGCGATCTGTTCCCACACCTCATTAAGGAAGGCCTGAATGACTGGAGCAATATCTCGGTAACCACTGACGATCGCGATGTGCATACCACTACTCAGCTGGGCTCAATGGATTACAACATTCGCAGTGCCATCAAATTCGGAGTGCCGACCAAAATCGCCTATCAGTTGGGCAGCTACAACACGGCGCGGCATTTCCATATCGATCACCTGGTAGGGAGCATCGCGCCAGGGCGCTTCGCTGACATCGTCCTGCTCACAGACCCCGACACCGTCGCTGTGGAATCGGTATACGCCAGCGGAATGCTCGCCGCGCAGAACGGCAAATACCTATTAGATGTACCCAAGATTGAATATCCAGCCTGGGCAACGAACACAATGAATGTTGGCCGTAAGCTGACGGCACAAGACTTTGCCATGCCGGCACCCAAAAATCGCGACGCGATGGACATTGCTGTTCTTGAGCCTTTCTACTTTAAGCCGGAGCTTCCCAAAGACACGCTTGCCGTCACCGACGGTGAACTGCGCGCCGACCCTTCACGGGGTATTAGCAAGGTCGCCATGATCGATCGTTACCATGGCGATGCAGCACTCTCCACCATGTTTTGGCGCAACGTGGGACCAATCTCTCCCCGTTCCGCCCTGGCCAGCTCCCAATCTCACGACCTTCACAATATCTGGGCACTGGGTAATGACGATGCGGCTATGGCGTTGGCAGCAAACACCGTCGCCGAGATGCAAGGTGGCTGGGCCCTCGTGCACGATGGCGTAGTCGTCGCCAAAGTTCGACTGGAGGTTGCTGGCCTCGTGTCGCAGCGCTCCGTAACGGACGTTGGCGCCGAAGTAGAAGCGCTGTTCAATGCGGCTGACCAAATGGAGTGGATCGGCAATCCGGGTTTACCGGAGCGCATGCGCTTTGCGTTTTTAACCGCATCGCCGTGGAAGTGGCAATTGGTAGCGCCCTACGCCGATAACCCCGGCGGACTCGTGAACATCACTACCGGCGAAACACACCCCGTAGCCTGGTGATGCGAACGGGCTTGTTCCTCGCGCTACTGCTGGTCGCGGTCAGCGCGAACTCCCACCTTCTCAACATGTCCAGATCGTCCGTATCTGTGGCGGCTGATGGCAGCGTTACTGTCGATCTCTCTCTTGATCTATTAGCAACCGCCAGAAGCCGGGAGAGTTACTGGTCCTGGAGTCAGCAGAGCGCCCCCCTTGCAGATGGCGCAATCCAACAGGCGCTGGCGCCACTCCCTGAGGCCGTTGCCCTTACCGCTAATGGTGAGCAGGTGACGCTAAGCATAGAGGATGTTCGTTTCCCTGATGCTTCGCGGGAGGAATTTCTTGACCCTCTGGGCTGGCCGCGCACGGAAGTCACGCTCAAAGGGCAGCTACCGGTCACACGGTCAACACCGCTCACGCTTGAGGTTTCCTATCTCGATAGTTTTCGCTTTGAAGAGCCCATCGCGAACACATTGATTGATGAACGCGGTGAGCGCCGGCAAACGCGGTGGTTGGTAACAGGACAACGATCACCCCAGTTCCAGATCATGGGAACAGGCTCGCCTGCGCAGGAGACGCCGTTTACCGCCCGCGTGCAGTCAGAAGACAGATCCGCAGAAGCACGGGCGGTGTTCGCAGACTTACTGCTCACAGGTTTTCGCCACATCTTCCCAGATGGAATCGATCATCTGTTGTTTGTAGCCGCACTGTTTTTTGGATCCGCATCCATTGCTGGACTTGTAGGCATTATTACGCTCTTCACTCTAGCCCATTCCCTGAGTCTGGGCATGACAGCGCTGGGGTGGTTCAGCGCACCCGCTACCGTTGTCGAGCCACTAATTTTGTTGAGTAGTTTGTGGATTGCCGTCGCTAACCTGCTCGGCCATGGCCGGACTCATACTCGCTATCCTCTGGTGCTGTTCTTTGGGCTTATCCATGGACTTGGCTTCGCCGCCGCCTTGCGCGAGATAGGCCTGCCGGGGGAATTTATTTTGACGGGCTTATTGGCATTTAACCTTGGGGTGGAGGCCGCGCAGCTCGCTTTCCTGTTTGTGCTAAGCGTTCTCGCACTACTCGTCACGCAATCACTTTCGGGTTTATCACGCTGGCGCCGAGGTGGCTCTTTCGTCGTCATCTTGGCCACGCTGGGTATTGCCGGCGCTCGTTTTCTGTAACAGCAAAGAGCATTACTTTTAAAACAGCAGCAGTCGTCCTAAACTAGCTGTCTAATTAACAATAAGGCGTAACTCAAGATGCCCATTTCCCGTGCTCCACATTCATCGCTAACGTTCAAGCAAAGCGGTTCTGGCCGCTCCAAAGTCACAGCATCGGCGATTGCTCGATCCGCAATCCTTCTTGTGCCACTCCTAGTTCTGGGCGGTTGTAACAAACAACCAGAACCGGCGGCCGTTGCCCCCGCAGAAGCACCCGTCGAAAGCTTTGCGGATGTCACGACCCAGCGAATCATCGACACGGGTGCCAGTGAAGAGTGGTTAACGTATGGCGGCAGCTATGACGAACAACGACACTCGTCACTCACCCACATTAACCGTGATAGCGTCGCCGAACTGGGCGTGGCCTGGACCTACGAGCTCAAAACCAACCGCGGCGTAGAAGCCACGCCAATCGTGGTCGATGGTGTTATGTATGTCACCTCTGCCTGGTCGCTGGTCTACGCGCTTGACGCACAAACGGGAGAAGAGCTTTGGGCCTACGATCCAGAAGTCGATAAAGCCGTAGGTGTTAATGCCTGCTGCGACGTAGTTAACCGCGGCGTGGCTGTGTACGAAGGACAGGTCTTTGTTGGTGTGATCGATGGTCGTCTCGAGGCGCTGGATGCAAAAACTGGTGCACGCAACTGGAGCGTAGTCACTGTCGACCAGTCCAAGCCTTACACCATCACCGGAGCGCCCCGCGCAGTGGATGGCAAAGTATTGATCGGCAATGGCGGCGCCGAACTCGGCGTGCGCGGCTATCTCACTGCCTACGACGCCAACTCCGGCGATAAAATCTGGCGCTTTTACACCGTCCCCAATCCCAACAAGAAACCCGATAATGAGATCTCCGACGAAGTGTTCTCACGACTGGCCAACGACAGCTGGGGTGACGAAGGCCACTGGGTGACCGATGGCGGCGGTGGTACCGTGTGGGATTCCATCGTCTACGACGATGTGAACGAGCAAATCATTTTTGGCGTAGGCAACGGCTCACCCTGGAACCGCGACTTCCGTGATCCTTCAGGCGGCGATAATTTGTTCTTGTCTTCGATTGTTGCTGTCGATGCTGAGACCGGCCGCTATCGCTGGCATTTCCAAACTACTCCGGGCGACAACTGGGACTACACGGCGACCCAAAGCATCATCCTGGCGGACCTGCCCCTGGGTGATTCTGGCACTCCCCTGCGGGTCGCCATGCAGGCGCCCAAGAACGGCTTCTTTTATGTCGTTAATGCAGAAACTGGCCAATTCATCTCGGGCAGTGCTTTTGGTCCGGTAAGCTGGGCCACCGGGCTGGATGAAGCCGGGCGACCCATCGAGGCCGAAGGCGCCCGCTATGGAGAAAACCCCGTGTGGCTCCTTCCTGGGCCCTTGGGTGCGCATAACTGGCATCCCATGGCCTTCAACCCCAGCGAGGGTCTTGCTTACATCCCTGCACAGGAAGTTCCTCAGGCCTATGGCGCGGATGCGCGCTACGCGAATAACTCCGCGGGCTGGAACACGGGCGCAGATTTCGCGGCATTGATCCCTGCGACGGTCAGATCTTCGGACCTCAAGGCCGCGAGGGCTACGCTTAAAGGTCGGCTTATCGCCTGGGATCCCAAGACACAACAGCCGCGATGGACCGTGGAGCATCCCAATGCCTGGAACGGTGGGGTGCTGTCAACAGCGGGTGGACTGGTCTTTCAGGGACGTCTCGACGGACAGTTTTTTGCCTACGACGCAGCGACAGGCGAGCCGCTCTGGTCTTACAATCTCCAATCGGGCGCCAATGCCGGGCCAGGCACCTATTCGATTGATGGCACGCAGTACCTCACCATCAGCACAGGCTGGGGTTCCGTTTTTGGCGTAGCCGCCGGTTATGCTTTTGACGAAACAGTACCCTCCACCCTCGGAAAGGTTGTGACGTTCAAGCTAGGCGGCACAGGAGAAATCACAAAGCCTGATTTTCCGTTGATTGACCGTACAACAACGGCCGAGGCCTTTGGTGACGAAGAGATGATCAATAAAGGTTTGGTGCACTATGCGCGCAACTGCTATGTGTGCCATGGCGCCTTTGCAATAAGCTCTGGCGTTCTACCCGACCTCCGGTGGTCGCCTATTACCACCAACGCCGAAGCCTGGAAGAGCGTGGTGCATGATGGTGTGCTTGCCGAAAAAGGTATGGTGTCCTTTGCTGACCATCTCAGTGAGGAGGACATAGAGGCGATCCGTGCTTACGTCGTTTTGCAGGCAAGAAACGACATGGCGGAGCGCGCGCTGGCGTCGTCAGGAGAGCAATAATTCCCATCTTATCCAAACAGATCAATCACTGACTGTTGGATAGCTGCCAGGCCGCAAAAAGCAATACAGAAATCTGCGAAGCACTTTTTGCGGCCTTTCAAAATGTCTACACAGCGAGCGTTCGCTCGCTGTACTCAAACGATCTGCAAGCATAGCAGAGCAACAACCGACCAATGAATATGGATGTGCTGCTGGGTTTCTCGCTACCACCGCCGCCTCGGGCCTGATTGAGGCCCTTTCCTGACAAACACCAGCACCGGGTTCATTTCACTCTCAGGAGCAATTCGCCATGGCTACCGCACAAGCACCTATCGATTCGGGTTTTGACAAGAACAGCACGGCTCTTGAGGTTATCGAGGGCATCGACCTCTCGGGCAAGCTGGCGGTGGTTACGGGTGGCTACTCAGGCCTCGGGCTCGAAACAAGTCGCGCATTGGCCGCCGCAGGGGCCAACGTCCTCGTGCCAGCAAGACGCCCGGAACATGCACAGGCGGAATTAGCCGCACTTGCAGATTTACCCGGGAACATTCAGGTCGACAGCCTCGACCTTGGCGATCTGGAGTCCGTGAAAGCATTTGCCCAACGCTTTAACGCGACGGGGCGGAGCATAGATATCCTGATCAACAACGCCGCGATCATGGCCTGCCCCGAGACACGTCTTGAGCTCAACCGCGAGGCCCAGTTTGCGACGAATCATCTGGGCCACTTTGCGATGACCTTATTGCTATACCCAGTTCTGAAAGCAAATGGCGGTGCGCGCGTCGTGTCTCTGTCTTCTACGGGACACAAGTTGTCGCCAATCCGCTGGGACGATCTGATGTTCGAGAAAGACGAATACAACAAATGGATTGCTTACGGACAAGCAAAAACCGCAAACAGTCTCTTTGCTGTAGAGCTGGATGCTCTGGGTCAGACCGATGGTGTGCGCGCCTTTGCTGTGCATCCCGGCGGAATCATGACGCCACTCCAGCGCCATCTCCCCAAAGAAGAAATGATCGCCATGGGATGGATCGATGAAGCAGGAACGGTAAACGCAATCTTCAAGAACCCAGAGCAAGGCGCTGCGACCAGTGTCTGGGCCGCAACTGCTCCAGCACTGGAGGGCCAAGGCGGGATCTATTGCGAAGACTGCAATATTGCTAAGAACACCCAACCAGATAGCAGCACAGCGAGGTATAGCGGCGTTGACCCCCATGGCATCGATGCCGAAGAGGCACGCAAGTTATGGGCGCTATCCGAGTTGCTCACGGGGGTTTCTCTAGATTGACTGGCAAAGCCCGTCTCTCGCGACGACGCCTACTCGCCTACACAGCAAGCGGCCTGGCACTTTCCAGTCTTGGCGGCTGTGACGACACACCGCCCCCCGGTCGCTACACGCAAGCCGATATCGATTTGCTCGACAACCAACGCAGCCTCGAGGCACAACAACGAGGCAAAGGCCCCTACGGTGATCAGCGCTACGAAGGCTATCGCGGGCTGGCAACCCTACCCTGGTTTGAGATCGACAACACGGGACGGCTTATCTGCATCGATGATAGCCTTCCCGGAATCGTAGACGTACATGCTCACCTCGGCATGTCGATATTGTTCAAGCCAGAGTTAGATCTCCAGGCAGTAACCCCGCGCGTACGCCACTTGCTGGACTGCGACGGCGCCGATCCACCCTGCGAACTGGATCTGGATGTGTACATCAACGGCAACTTTTCTCCAGAAGCCCTGAAGCAAAACGAGAAGGTGCTCACGACGCAGGGACTCTGGGGTAATGAGGTGGTGCGCAGCCACACGATCCCCAATTTGATCGCCGAGATGGACACGATGCGGGTGCAGCACTCCTTTGTGCTGCCCATAAAGTTGGGCCTGCCCTTTGGCGACAATATTAGCGAACAGTGGCGGAGTGCGATTTCTCGTGCCGACGCGGCTGACAGAATAACCACCGGTTGCTCTGTCCATCCTCGCGACGATTATCGCGTCGAGGAGCTTCGCCTGCATGCAGCCAAAGGTGCCAGACTGGTCAAGCTACATCCGACGGTACAGAAGTTCTATCCAGACGACTCCAGCCTGAATCCGCTCTACGAAGAGGCACAACGCCTGGGGATGGTGGTGTTCTTTCACGGCGGTCGCGCCGGCATCGAGCCCGCTTCGAGTCAGCCGTTTGCCGTACCTCGACACTATGCCCGTGTGTTGGAAGACTTTCCGCGATTGCAGGTGATTTTGGGTCACGCGGGCGCGCGCGACAGCGCAGCCATGGTGGATCTTGCGGTAAAACATCAAAACGCCTGGATAGGCATTCACGGCCAGGGCGTTAGCAGCCTTGAGGCGATCATCAATAAAACCGGGGGGGAACGTCTGCTTTTTGGTACCGATTGGCCCTGGTATCACTTGGGAGCAACCCTTGCCAAAGTGCTGATCACTACGGACACGCCCGAGCGCTCTGCTGTGCGTGATGCAATTCTTAGGAATAACGCAGTAGAGCTGTTTCCGGAACTGGCGGAAAGGGAGAATTTAGGCTAAAAATTATTTTTGTCTAAGTTCAGTCCAATTTTGAAAAACCGGCGTATGTTTTTCTAGTAAGGCAAAAGCAACCTGCAAAAAGAGGACACAGGTGATGTTAATAGCGCGTTTATACGATGATGAAGGACAAGCACGAGCCGCGGCCAAGGCCTTGGTTGAAGTAGGTTACAGCAGCGACGATGTCGCCGTCATGGAAGGCCCCAAGGCAAGCAATCCGTTCGCCGAAGCGGCCCCTGCGGAGTCGGCAAGCGCTGAATCCGTGAGCCATGCGGTACGGGTTGGCAGTATGTTGGGTAATCACGCCGACTTTTACATGTCGCGATTAACCGCGGGACGCACGCTTGTTGTTGCCACCCCTCCATTTATTGCATCGCGCATGGTCGAGGTGATTCTGGATGAGCACAATCCTCTTCCGGATTCCCACGTACCTGCACCCCCACCTTTTGTACCCATCAGCGAGCAGGCTACGCCGCTGTCAAACATGCTGGGGCTGCCCGTCCTCGCCAATGGCACCATGTCCGAGGCTTTTGGATTTGGCACCAAGCAAGACGGCCTAAGTCACTTCTCACGCTGGTTTAAGCCTCTGGCGTCGGACTTCACGTTCTCGTCCCTGGTTGGCTGGAAGATCAAGAGCAGCGGCGACACGCCCCTGTCTTCTTTGCTCAACCTGCCCGTGAAGAGCGATCGTCTGGAAGGTAAGAGCTCGTCCTTTGGTATGCCCCTGCTGGCCAAGAGCGGCACACCGCTCTCCTCCATGCTGGGCCTGAGAGTGCTCTCGAAGCGCGATCATTACCTTTATAGCTAAGGATTAGCTAAGGATTAGCTAAGGAACAGTTCGGTCACGGCAACTGATTGACTGTTTCGCAAATTGATACTCTGGCGGTGCCCGTAAAAGGCATCGCCGGCTTTGTTTTCGATACCCCGTACTCCCACCGTATTCGGCTTCCGATAAGGAACTGCCCAGGCGCTTCGTGTTTACCAGCTGGATACGTTAGCCACTTATCGCGTAGTGGAAAGTGAGTCGCTTTCCTCTGATCCGATTTCCGATATGGGGTGTTTTGAGACATCGCGAAAGACCGCTTTCGCCTAAACGCGGCCCGTTGATGACAAGGCGATCTTTCTCAGAGCAGCCAGCAATAGTAGGCATGAAGTCAGGAAAAGCAGTGTTATCGGCATTACCGGAACGGGCGTTGGCGGAGCCGCGCTCGGCTGACTCGAGGTCGCAAAAACAACAGTGTTGCTGGGAGGGCCATCGCCGTCAATATTTACCCCGACAACTCTCACTCTGTACTCAGTGCCCGGTATCAACCCTGTTAAGACAGTACTGGATGTGTCCGGACCGCTTATGTCTATCCGGATCGCCGGCGTGGATCCGTCCGTTGGTTCGACGATGACTCCATAACCTGTGATTGGTTTGGCAGCACTCGGGTCCTTTGGCCGCGTCCATTGAACCGTTGCCCCAGATGTCAACGCGGAGCCCACTGCGGCCATGGGAGCCAAGGTTAACTGAACGGCCCCGATTGTCCTTGTGCCGTTGCCGTCCACCCTGGGATTACCAAGAGCGTCAACCGTAAGTGTTGAACCGTCGATTGGGCTCATCAACTCATTGGTGCCACCTGGTGTCGCATCGGTAATGATATCTATCAATACGCCGGGCATACCGGTAGTTCCCAGCAGAGGCGTTACCAGAAACGGATAAACCCTAGTGACAAACTGCCCAGTGGGTAGTCCCGGTGCATCCGTAAG